>VFKQ01000373.1 GCA_009885445.1 Anaerolineaceae bacterium
CAGCCTCGACGCGGGCGCCACATGGACCGCCATGAGCGCCAGCGACGGCACGTTCGACTCCGTGTCCGAAGCGGTCACAGCGACATTTACCGCCTCCACCGTTGGGGCTGGTGAAGCCTGCGTGCGCGGCACCGACTCGGTCGGTAATGTTGGCACCGAAGTGTGCGCCGCGTTCACCGTTGAGTCCATCTATACTTTCGGTGGTTTCCGCCCGCCTGTCCGCGCGACCAATAACGCGCAGGCCGGTCGAACTGTACCGGTCAAATTTTCCTTGAAACTCACTGCAAATGGAAGCCCTGTCAGCGACCCGACCGCGATCGTGGGCGTCAAATCTTACGAAGTGGACTGCACCACCCTGACCGGCGATTCGTCCACTGCCGTGCTTGAAAAAGGCCCTGGCAACACGAAACTGAAATATCAGGGCCGCGGGATGTGGATGTTCAACTGGAAGACCCCCAAGTCTTATGCCGCCTCCTGCCGCATGATGTTTGTGGAGTTGAGCGACGGTTCCACTTCCCCCGAAGTGCTGTACCGCTTCCGCTAGACTTGACCACTATCTGAAATAAAAGAGCGGACCTGTGACCCAGGTCCGCTCTTTTTGATTCTGTCTACGCCCCCTCCGCCTTCACCGAATTTTTCAGCATCCCCAGCCCCTCGATCTCGGCGACAACCTCGTCGCCATCCTTCAGCGTGTTGACTCCTGCCGGCGTGCCGGTGAAAACCAAGTCCCCCGGCTCGAGCGTCATCACGGACGAGATGTACGCGATCAATGTGCCGATATTAAAGACCATGTCGCGTGTCGAAACCATTTGTCGCATCTGACCATTCACGCGGCAGGTGATGACCGCATCCGACGGGTCGAAGTCCGTGTCGATCCACGGGCCGAGCGGACAGAACGTGTCGAACCCCTTCGCGCGCGTCCACTGACCGTCCGCTTTTTGCAAGTCGCGGGCGGTGATGTCGTTGCCGATGGTGTACCCGAAGATGTGACTCTTCGCATCCTCGGCAGTCACGTTGCGAGTCCGCTTGCCGATGACAGCCACTAGTTCCGCCTCATGTTCCACTTGTGAAGATTGCGGCGGCAGGAGGATGGTCCCGCCGTCCGCGAGAATCGAAGAGGGCGGCTTCATAAAAATCAACGGCACCTGCGGCACCTGATTGCCCAATTCCTTGGCGTGCTCCACATAATTGCGTCCCACGCACAAAATCTTGCTCGGCACAATAGGCGCCAGCAAACGAGCGTCCTTGAAAGGGACGGAGACCTTCTTTCTTCTAAAAGAGCCGAACAGATCACCTTGAATCTCCCCCACCATATCCTCATGCAACCAGCCAACACGCGGCGCATCCCCATTAACCTGAAAGCGGACGAATCGCATTGTTTCCTCGAACTTCTGAGATGACGTGTAGGGGCGACCCGCCCATCGTGAACAAGTTTCATTGCACACCATGAAGGGTCGCCCTTACTACTAACCCAGAGTTTAACCCGCAACCTTCCAACTTGCAACCATCAACTGTATAATGCGGCCCACGGGCGCATAGCTCAGTTGGTTAGAGCGTCTCGCTTACACCGAGAAGGTCAGGGGTTCGAGCCCCTTTGCGCCCACTTTAAGGCTGGAATCCCTGGCCCGCCGACTTTACATCGAGATCCCCATTCAGGGGATGATAAGGTCAGGGGTTCGAGCCCCTTCGCGTAGCACCCTTTAGGGTTGCGCCCACAAACACGAATCCGCTAATCTCGCTAATCCTCGCGAATGAAACCCGCCGATTGGCGCTGATTAGCGGATTTACTTTGCCCCTTACTCTTCTCCCTTCTCCCTTCTCTCTTCTCCCCCATGACCGAACCCACCGTCCTCGACTACTTCAAATCCATCTTCAAAGATTGGCGCTCTTTCAGCGCTTTCGTCCGCGCCTGGGCCAACCGAGCTGACACGGCACAAATGGTCGAAGTCGCCGCAGACGTCGCAGACGCCGCTCCCGCCGCTGAACCTTCATCTTTCATCCTTCATCCTTCATCTTTTCCTTGGCGCTCCCTGCTCGCCCTCTTCCTCGCCCTCTTCGCCCAGCGGATGTTTGAGCCGCCGACTCAAAGCGCACAACTGGGCGTTCCTTTCTACCTCATGGCGGGCGCCCTGACTCTATGGGCCTTCCGCCGCGGCGAGTGGGTCCCCGCTCCCCTGCCGCTCGCCGAATCGAGGGCCGACCCGCTCACAGTGCGCACCGGAACGTTTGCGTTGTCCATCCTTTTTTCGGGGCTGGCCTTCGTCGCCATGTTGCAGACTCCCTACGCGCCGGGCAATGTATTCACGTCTCTCAATTTAACTTTGTGGACGCTGGCCATCTTTTTTCACATCCGCGCGTTTTGGTTGAAAGAGCCGCAATCGCTATTAAAAAACGTGGCGAATTTTTTCACGCCCTCACAATGGACTCCGCAAAAAACGCGCTGGACATTGCTCGTGCTGGGCGTCGCGCTCTTCAGCATCTGGTTCCGCTTTCACCAGCTCAACGAAGTGGCCCCCGAAATGACCAGCGACCACGCCGAAAAATTAATGGACGTGTACGATGTGACCAACGGGCAGTATTCCATTTTCTTTACGCGCAACACGGGCCGCGAGCCGCTCTACATTTATCTCTCCGCGTTCATCGCCGGGTTCACTGGCGTTTCATTTTTGACGATCAAAATTGCCGCCGTGCTTGGCGGACTGTTGATGTTGCCATATTTATATTCACTCGGCAAAGAGTTGGGCAGTGAGCGCATTGGACTCTTGGCCGTGGCCTTCGTGGGCATTGCATATTGGCCGGGCGTCATCGAACGTTTTGCGTTGCGCATTTCGTTTTATCCGCTTTTCGTTGCGCCCACTTTATATTATTTAATTCGCGGACTACGCCGCCAGCAACGCAACGACTTTATCCGTGCGGGCATCGCGCTCGGGCTGGGGCTGAACGGGTACACGCCGTTTCGCATCATGCCTTTCGCAGTGGTGGCCATCGTCATTATTTATTTACTGCACGTGCGCGAGAAACAAATCCGCAAACAAACATTGTTGTGGCTCGGCCTGCTGGCATTAACTTCTTTCGTCTTGTTTATTCCACTGGCAAGTTTTGCAACACAGAACCCCGAGCTATTTGGCTATCGCGCGCTCAGTCGCCTCGGCTCGGTGGAGCGACCCCTGCCCGGCCCGGTGCTGGATTTATTTTTCGGCAATTTGTGGAACGCCATGAAAGAGATGAACTGGAACAACGGCAACATCTGGGTGCATTCCATCCCCAACCGTCCCGCGTTAGACATTGTGGGAGGCGCGCTCTTTTTGCTCGGTGTCACACTCGTGCTCGCGCGTTACTTCCGCTCGCGCCACTGGGCAGACCTCGTCCTTTTGCTGGCCGTGCCGATGACGCAGATGCCCTCTATTTTGTCGCTGGCATTCCCCGTTGAAAACCCGTCCATGAATCGCACGGCGGGCGCCATCGTGCCGGTCTTCCTGATTGTGGCGATCGGCTTGGATTCTTTGATGACCAGCCTCGGGACCGAAAAGAGGCGCGCCCTTTTGGGCTGGAGTCTTGCGGGGTTGCTGTTCGTCTTCTCGGCGGTGCAAAGTTACAATTTAATTTTTGTGCAGTATAAAGAGCAATATCGTCTCAACGCATGGAACACGCGCGAGATGGGCACAGTGATGACAAATTTTATACGCGACCAACACAACGGCGACAACATCTGGATCGTCCCCTTCGCCTACTGGGTCGACACGCGCCTGCCCCCGCTCTGGGCGGGTTTGCCCGGCCGCGACATTGCCCTGCCCCGTGAGCGACTGCCCAGCACCACCAACATCCCCGGGCCAAAACTTTTTATGATCGCGCTAGGTGATGTGGACACCATCCTGCTCCTGCAAGACACCTACCCTCGCGGACAATTAACCCAATACGACTCCGCCGTAGACTCACACGACTTCTGGGTCTTCTTCGTGCCCGCGCAATAAATTCTTTGCCGCGGATTACACAGATTTTCACGGATTGATTCAATTGGAAAATCTGCGCCCTCCCCAACAAGCCGACACGACAACTTCCCCCTGGCGGCCAGCGGCGGCGCTGGTGCTGGCACTCGCCGCACAGACTCAACTTGAGCCTCCGGCGCATGAGTCTGTTGCGCTGGCATTATATGTGGCGGCCATTGCGCTAACGGTTTGGTCCGCGGCGCGCGGGGAGTGGGGGTTGGGCGAATCAGGTAGTTTGATTGCTGTGATTTCGCCCTCATCCCCAACCCTTCCCCCGCTGGGGGAAGGGAGCAACTCCATCTCCCGGAGGGAGATGGCCGGGGTGAGGGCGAAAACATCATCGAAACACTACTTCCTCCTCGCCTCACTCCTCCTCCTCAGCGCGGCATTTTATTTTTTCGGGGACAATCAATTTACTTTGCTAAACCTGTCGCTTTGGTTTTTGGGAATTGCGTTTTTCGTGCGTGCGTTCTGGATACAAAAAAAAACGGACACAGAAGTTTCAAACTCAACCCTTCGCGCTCTCCAAAAATCTTCGCGCTCTTCCCTTCTTCGCGGTGAATCTCTTTTAATTCTCCTAATTCTCCTCATCTCTTCCTTCTTTCGCTTCTACAATTTGAGCGCAGTCCCCGCCGAGCCGTTCAGCGACCATGCCGAAAAAATTCTCGACGTGTACGACATTACCCAAGGCGAGACGCGAATCTTCTTTCCGCGCAACACAGGGCGCGAAGCGTTTCAATTTTATTGGACGATTCTTGTCGCCGCGATTTTCAAAACAGGTTTGACTTTTCAAAGCCTGAAAATCGGCACCGCCCTGCTGGGATTTTTCACGCTTCCATTTATATATCTGCTCGGCAAAGAAATTGCGAATCGCCGCGCGGGTCTGCTGGCAATGTTGTTCGCGGGAGTCGCTTACTGGCCGAATGTAATCAGCCGCGTGGGACTGCGCTTTCCGCTGTATCCGCTTTTCGTGGCGCCGACGTTGTTCTTCCTCCTACGCGGACTGCGCACTCGTCGACGCAATGACTTTCTGCTGGCCGGAATTTTTTTGGGACTCGGCTTACACGGCTATAGTCCGTTTCGGATTGTGCCGGTGTTGGTGGGGGCCGTTTTTCTAATATATTTTCTTGCAAATCGTAAACAGGTAGACAGGGAGGCGGGTACACAAGTAGACAGGTACAAACGTAGACAGGTATCGCAAAATTTTATTTTGCTAGCAGTGACATCGTTCATTGTTTTTTTGCCTTTAGTGCGTTATGCGCTTGAATATCCAAATGAATTTTTCTATCGCGCGTCATCGCGGCTGGTCGTTGAGAATCCGCTGCCGATATTTTTCTCGAACTTAAAAAACGGACTGCTGATGTTCAACGTGGACGATGGCGGCATCTTCGTCAACTCGGTGGCGCATCGTCCCGCGTTGGACGTGGTGACGGGCGCGCTGTTCGTCAGCGGCCTTGTCCTTTTGCTCAGGCGCAGAAGTTTTACAGATGCGAGCCTGCTCGCCGCGCTGGTGATTTTGATTCTGCCCTCGGTTTTGTCGCTGGCCTATCCCGACGAAAACCCGGCGCTCAATCGCGCGGGCGGCGCGCTGGTAGCGGTCTTCGTCATCGTAGGGATCACGCTGGATGGCCTGCTCACCCGCCTCGAGCGCGGGCTGACGCGCGCGGGCGGGCGCGTCATTCAAGTGGGCGTGACGCTGATTCTGTTCGCCGCGTCCGCAGTCCAAAATTACGACCTCGTCTTTCATCAATATACTGAACAGTATCAACGCGTGGTCTGGCGCACATCTGAAATGGGCGCGGCGATTCGCGCGTTTGGAAATGCGGACAATGTTTGGATCGTCCCCTACGAGCAATGGATAGACACGCGCCTGCCCGCGCTGTGGGCGGGTTACCCAAACCGCGACCTAGCCGTGCCCCGCGACAGGTTGGCCGATACATTACAATTGCCCGCGCCCAAAATGTTCATCTTCAAGGCCAGCCCCCTGAGCGCGGACTTTGACGACACGGCCACGTTGCGCGAACTGCAACGTTTGTATCCGCAGGGCGAATTAAGGCTGTATGAATCAAACCCGTGGTGGCAGAGTTTCTGGGTATACTTCGTCCCTGCCGAATAAAATTAAAAACCTTTAAACACAAAGGGCACAAAGGAAAACCTTAATGCCCGTACTTGTTCTTCCCCTTTGTGTACTTCGTGTCCTTCGTGGTAAATGTTTTAAAAATCTGCTCCATCAGCGTAATCTGCGGATAAATTATTGAGACCCGAAAAACATTCCTGGCTGTATGACCTGCTCTTCGTCGCCGTGCTCCTCGTGGCGGCGCTTTTACGATTCAGCGGCGTAGACTGGGGCGAAGGCCAGCATCAGCATCCCGACGAATTGTTCATCTCGGGCGTCACTGAAAATTTGCGCGCCCACGCTTGCCGCGACGCAAGTGTGCCCGTGGACGCGTGCCCGCGCGAGAATCAGCGCTGGCTGAATCCGCTGGAATATTTCAACACAGCCACGTCCACGCTCAATCCGGCCAATCGCGGCAGTGGATTTTTCGTCTATGGAAATTTGCCGATCATTCTGGTGCGTGTCAGTTATGAAATGCTCGGAGATAATGCTGGCCCGCTGAAATATCTGGGCCGTCAGTTTTCGGCCATGTCGGATTTATTTTCGATTGTCATTTTGTACTTGCTCGTCTCGCGCCTTTACGGACGGCGCACGGGCCTGCTCGCTTCGGCTTTTTCAGCGCTGGCCGTGATGGAGATTCAACAGTCTCACTTCTACACCGTAGACTTGTTCATGCTCCCCTTCATTTTGCTGGCGTTGTATTTTGCGGTGAAGATTGCGTACGAGGGAAATGGGGAATGGGAAATAGGAAATGCTGAGTCGCGCGAAATTACCAATTACCAATTACCAATTACCAATCTCTCTTTGCGCAACCCCCTCATCTTAAACACCATTCTCTTCGGCCTCGCCCTCGGCATGGCGGCGGCTTGCAAGATTAACGCAGTGGTGCTGGCTGTCGCGCTCCCCGCCGCGCTCGCGATTCGATTCAGTCGCAAGTCTCCAGTCTCCAGTGACCAGTTATCAGTAGCCAGTGATCAGTCTGGCAAAACACTGAACACTGAACACTGGAAACTGATCACTGCATCACTGATTGCAGGCGGCCTCGTCACCATCCTCGCCTTCCGCATCTTCCAACCCTACGCCTTCAGCGGACTCGTCCCCAGCCCTGAATGGCTGAAGAGCATGGGCGAGATTCGCAATCAGGCCACCGGCCTGGCCGACCTGCCCTGGAATTTACAATGGGCGCGACGCACGAACCTGTATTCGTTCACAAACTTAACTGTGTGGGGCCTCGGTCTGCCGCTCGGGATTCTCGCCTGGGCCGGGTTCCTCTTCATGGGCTGGCGCATCCTCAAGGGCGAACGTCAACACATTTTGCTGTGGGGCTGGACCGCGCTGTACTTCGGCTGGCAGTCATTGCAATTCAACGCGACGATGCGTTACCAACTTCCGATTTATCCGATGCTGGCCATGATGGCGGCGTGGATCATCGTCGAAGGTCTAAAGCGTCGCCCTGCCGAAGGCGTCGAAGGGTCGAAAGTCGAACGACCGACCTTCGACCTTCGACCTTTGACCACATTTATCGGCTCCGTCGTCTTAATACTCACCGCCCTGTGGGCCTTCGCCTTCGCGGGAATCTACACCCGCCCCGAAACGCGCATCGCCGCCTCGCGCTGGATCTACGAAAATATTCCGGGGCCGATCAATTTAAATATTCAAACCACGAACGACGCGAACTATCAACAGCCTCTGCCCTTCCCCAGTGGAATTTACATTCAGCCCGGCTCGCCATATCAAACCGTCTTCACCGCGCAAACAGGCGGCCTGCTCAAAGAGGTCACGCTCGAGCATGTCACGGGCATCCCCAGCCAGTCGCCTGCCGGACTGCACATTAGCGTCTGGCAAAACCTGGGTGACACAAATCCGCTGGCCTTCGCAGATACGCTGTCTCAGCCAAACACTGGCGGTGACACATCACGCACGATAATCTTCCAACAAACTCCGCTGTTGCTGGCAGACCAACCCTATTACTTAAAAGTTGAGCTAAGCAGCTTGCAGGGTCTGGTTAATGTCTGCGGCGCGCTAAACATCCTGCTTCAAACCGTGGATAATATCGCCCCCCAAACCGTCGCGGTATCTGCGCCATGCACGATCTCGTTCAATAATCCATACATGGTAACTTTTATCCCGCAGGTCACCGGCACACTCAGCGGCGTAATGCTCGAGCACGTGACCAACGCAGACTTAAGTACACTGGCCGAACAGCATGTTCTCAGCGTGATCGTTTCAGCGGGGGGCGGGTCGGGCACCGAGGAAACCGTCAGCGCTTCGGTCACGTCCACCTTTGCGGCATCCACAGATCCGCGCGGCGACAGCTACACGTTGACTCTCGACCAGCCGCTCTTAATGAAAGCGGGGATTCAATATTCCCTGCGCGTTGAAACCGACTCGGGCCTGCTGACTCTCAGCGGCGCGGCGGTGACCAACGAAACCGATTACGATTTCACCCTGCCCTTCCGCGTCAACGGCTACGACGCATTCGGCGGACTGTATCGCGGCGACCTCAACCTGCAAGTGTACTGGGACGACAACGCCGACAAACTCGCGCGCCTGACCAACACGCTCAACCAGACCGATTACATCTTCATCCCCACCAATCATCAGTATGCGCAGATCACGCGCATCCCCGAACGCTTCCCGCTGACCACGGTCTATTACCGCGAGTTAATTGGCTGTCCAGCAGGCGAGGATATTATCTGGTGCTATCGCGTCGCCGAACCAGGGATGTTCACTGGCAGACTCGGTTTCGAGTTGGTCGCAACGTTTGAGTCGTATCCCACGCTCGGGCCGCTGACGATTAACGATCAAGCCGCAGAAGAGGCCTTCACTTTTTACGATCATCCCAAAGTGTTGATCTTCAAAAAAACTGCGGGCTATGACGCGGCGAAAGTTGCAAACATTCTGGGCGCAGTAGATTTGACGAAGGTCGTCCATCTTCTGCCCAATCAAGCCGCTGGTTACGAGCCGCCGAAAAAACTTGTCCTCCCGCCAGACAGACTCGCCAGCCAGCAAGCCGGCGGAACCTGGTCACAGCTTTTTAATTACGATTGGATTCAAAATAAATATCCCGCGCTGGGCATGCTGTTCTGGTACGCCTTCATCTTTTTGCTCGGGCTGGTGACGTATCCGCTCACGCGCCGCGCCCTGCCCGGGCTCAGCGACAAGGGCTACGCACTGTCTCGCACGCTGGGCATGGCCATCCTCGCTTATGTGCCGTGGTTGATGGGTTCGCTGGGAATCGCTTATACGCGCGAAAGTATTGCCGCCGTCTTCGGGGGGATTCTGCTCCTCGGACTGTGGCAGGCCTGGGCGCAGAAAGATGCGCTCGTCGCCGAGTGGAAATCGAATCGGCGCGGATTCTTAATCACCGAGGCTGTCTTCCTCGCGCTGTTCCTGATTGATAGCGGCATCCGTTTGGCGAATCCAGATTTGTGGCATCCATACAAGGGCGGCGAGCGGCCCATGGACTTTTCGTATTTCAACGCGGTGTTGAAGAGCACGAGTTTCCCGCCGTATGACCCGTGGTTCGCGGGCGGTTACATCAACTATTATTATTACGGCTTCGTGCTGGTCGGCACGCCGGTGAAACTGCTCGGCATCGTGCCCTCGATTGCCTACAATTTTATTTTGCCGACTCTGTTTGCATTGGTCGGCGTCAGCGCATATTCCATCGGGTCCAATTTGGTCAAAGGTCAAAAGTCGAAAGTCGACGAATCGCATCCCGCATCTCCTATCCCACAACCCGCCTCACTGATCAGTGATCACCGATCACTGATCACTGGAATAGCCTCCACCATCCTCATCCTCCTGCTCGGCAACCTGGGCACAATCCGCACCATCTGGATGGCCTTTCAACGCGTCGGCGCGCCGCAAGGCGTGGTGGGCGCGGCGGGATTTTTACTGCGCACGAAATGGGCCTTCGACGGATTCGCCAAAACTCTGACTGGCACACCGCTCCCCATTGGCGTGGGCGAGTGGTATTGGAATCCCAGCCGCGTCATCCCCGCGCCGAATGACGTGGAACCCATCACCGAATTCCCGCTGTTCACATTTTTATACAGCGACATGCACGCGCACATGATCGTCCTAATCCTCGCGCTCTTCATCATCGCCTGGGGGTTGTCTTACATTCTTGCCTTGCGCACCACTTCATCAACACCATATACTTCCATCAAAGCACTGTTCACTGAACACTGGTCACTGATCACTCTCCCCATCCTCTTCGGCGCGCTCGTGCTTGGCGCAATCTATCCCACCAACACCTGGGACTCGTTCACCTACATTCCACTCTCCGCCATCGCCGTGGGTTACGCATTATTCAACGTGGCACACTTCAAAGAAAACAAATTCGGCATCCCCACTTCCGTTTTGCGTTTTACGTTTTCCCTGCTCGGCGCGTTCACACTCGTGGCCTTGGCCCGCCTCATGTATCAGCCTTACTTCCACTGGTTCGGCACGGCCTACGGCGACATCGCCGCGTGGACCGGTTCGCACACGCCGCTCACTTCCTACTTCACACACTGGGGCCTGTTCCTCTTCCTCATCTTCGCCTGGATGATTTGGGAAACCCGCGAGTGGATGGCCGCCACGCCGCTTTCACATCTCGGCAAACTCAAGCCGCATCAACTGCTCATCGAAATTGCGCTGGCCGGCTTCGTCGTCGTGCTGCTCTATTTGCTTTATCGCGGCGCGCGCATTTCGCTGGTCGCACTGCCGCTCGCATTCTGGGCCGCGATTTTAATTCTGCGCCCGCAACAAGACGATGCCAAACGCTGGGTTCTGTTTATGATCGGCACCTCGCTCGCGCTGACCATCGCCGTCGAACTCATCGTGCTCGTCGGCGACATCGGGCGCATGAATACCGTCTTCAAATTATATTTACAAGGCTGGACGATGCTCGCCGTCAGCGCCGCCGCCGCCCTCGGCTGGGTGCTACCCTCCGCCGTCTCACGCTGGACCTGGAAGTGGGTCGGCCTCTATCAGGCCGGGTTCACCCTTTTGGCCGCCGGCGCATTCCTCTTCACCCTCGCCGGAACCAGCGACAAAATGCGCGACCGCATGAATCCCGAAGCGCCGCACACACTAGACTCGATGACCTTCATGGCCACCACCCAACACTGGGACTCAACCACCATGGACCTCGGCCAGGATTACCGCGCCATCCGCTGGATGCAAGACAACATACAAGGTTCGCCCGTCATCGTCGAAGGCAACTGCGTCGAATATCGCTGGTGTACGCGCTTCACCGTCTACACCGGCCTGCCCAGTGTGCTCGGCTGGAACTGGCATCAACGTCAGCAACGCGGATTCGTCGAACCGCTCATCATCGAGAATCGTCTGGCCGAGATTAGCGCCTTCTACACGACGATCAATCCCAACGAGGCGATTGCCTTCCTGAAAAAGCACAGCGTGCGCTACATCATCGTCGGGCAGATTGAAAATATTTATTACCCAGGCGAAGGCCTGCTCAAATTCGAGTCCCAAGACGGCGGCCCGTGGACGGAAGTTTATCGAGACGGAGATACGGTGATTTACAAAGTGAACAGTGAACAGTAATCAGTGTTCAGTCTCGGTCTCGACCACGGCACTTGCGCTCGTGGCAAGTGTACGCCGCAAAGAACGCGGCTACTCGACCACCAAGTCTCCAGTCTCTATTTCTCTCCAACTATCCAACCACCCAACTAAAAAACCATGAAAACTATTTTGCACATCACCACCCCGTCCGCATGGCAAACTGCGCAAGAAGCGGGCCAATACACTTTGCCGAGTCTCGCCACTGAGGGATTCATTCACTGCTCCACTGCTGAGCAAGTCGTGCCCGTGGCCCAGCGATTCTACAAAGGCCAGCGCGGACTCGTCCTGCTGATTCTCGACTCGGACAGAATCCGCCCCGAGGTGCGCTGGGAGCCGGGCACAGATAAACCCGACGAGTTGTTTCCGCACATTTACGGTGCGCTGAATCTCGACGCTGTGACTCGCGTCGTCGAATTTGAACCTGACGCAAACGGGGACTGGACTCTGCCCGCGCTATGACCTCCAAAGTTCACATCCGCCCCGCGCGCCCCGATGACGCGCCACTGGCGGCGGCAATTTTTCGTCTCTCGCTGGGGCCGCTGTCCGATTATCTTTTTGGTCGTAACGGCGAGCAAACTGAAATCGCGCTGATGCGTTTGTTCTCGCGTGACGCGGGCCGACTCGGTTTTCGCTCCGCACAGGTCATCGAGAGTCATCGTCCGCTCGGAATGTTGGTCGCCTTCCCCGGCGCGCAATTGGAAGAGTTGAACAAAACAGTGACGCGTCACTTGTTGCGCGCGCTGGGCATCAACACAATTGGATTTGTGTCGCGCGCCTTGCGCATGCCATCCATTCACGAAGCCGAAGCAGACGAGTTCTTCATCAGCAACATCGCCGTCCTGCCCGCCGCGCAAAAGCACGGACTGGGCACGCTCCTGCTCAAACATGCCGAGGAGCAAGCCGTGATGCGCGGACTCTCCAAAACCGCCCTGCTCGTTTCGCCCTCCAGCGTCCACGCGCTCGAGTTCGCCCAAAAGCGCGGCTACGAAATTGTCGAAACTCATTTACACGATAAGCACGCGGCAAGTTATCATCGGTTGATGAAAAGACTAGAGACTTGAGACTTGGTGGTCGAGTAGCCGCGCTCTTTGCGGCGTACACTTGCCACGAGCGCAAGTGCCGTGGTCGAGACCGAGATTGGCAAGTAGTCTCTGGTCTCGATACGGCGAGTACGCCTACTCGACCACCGTCAATTACCAATTACCAATTACTGATCACTGAAAACTGATGACTGCATTCATAGCCTGGTACCTCGCCTCCTCCCTCCTCGGCTGGTTGACCTTCCCAATCACCTTCCGCCTCTTCCCCGCGCTTGCAGACCGTGGCTACACCCTCGCGCGCACGGCGGGACTCTTGCTATGGGCCTGGGCCTTCTGGATTCTCGCCTCCCTCGGCATCCTCGACAACAACGTGGGCGGCCTGCTCCTCGCCCTACTGATTCTCGTCATCATCTCGCTTGCTTCATTAATTACCAATTACCAATTACCGAACACTGAACACTGGTCACTGAACACTGCTCACTTACGCGCCTGGCTCGCCTCCCACAAATCCCTCGTCCTCACCACCGAGTTCCTCTTCCTCGCCGCCTTCGCCTTCCTGGCTTTCGTGCGCGCCTCCAACCCCGACGCCACTGGCACCGAAAAGCCAATGGAACTGGCTTTCATCAACGGCATTTTGCGCTCGCCCACTTTTCCGCCAAACGACCCGTGGCTCTCGGGCTGGTCCATTTCTTATTATCACTTTGGCTACATCATGACGGCCATGCTGGCCAAGCTCATCGGCACCAGCGGCAACGTGGCCTTCAACTTAATGTCCGCGCTCGTCTTCGCCCTCGCGGCAGTCGGGTCGTATGGGGTTTTGTATAACTTACTGGTTGCGTACGCGGGTAAACAGGAAAACGAGTACACAAGTACACACGTAGACACGCAACTCGCATCCCCTAACTCGCATCCCGCATCCCAATTACCATTTACCAATTACCATTTACTAGCATTACTCGCCCCCCTCTTCCTGCTCCTCATCTCCAACGCCGAAGGCCTGCTCGAAGTCATTCACGGACTCGGCTGGTTCTGGCCCTCCTCATCAGACCTGCAACCCGCAACCTTCAACTTCTGGACCTGGCTCAACATCAAAGACCTCACCGACGCGCCCGGCGGCACAGCAATTCCGCATCGCTTCTGGTGGTGGTGGCGCGCCTCGCGCGTCGTGCAAGATTTCGACCTCGCCGGCGCTCCCCTCGAAGTCATAGACGAATTCCCCTTCTTCTCCTTCCTGCTCGGCGACCTGCATCCGCACGTGCTCGCCCTGCCCTTCAACATGCTCGCCCTCGGCACCGCGCTCAACATTTACCTCGGCGGCTGGCGCGGCTCCATCAACGCCCTCGGCTACCGTCTGCGCGCACTGCCCATAGACTTTTTCTTCGCCGCCCTCGTCCTCGGCGGCCTGGCCTTCCTCAACACCTGGGACATCCTCGTCTCAGCCGCGCTCATCGTCGGCGCCTACCTCCTCGTCCGCATCCGCGACGACGGCCTCACCTGGCCGCGCCTCGAAGACGCGCTCGTGCTGGGTCTGCCCCTCGCCGCCGCCTCACTGCTCCTCTACCTGCCCTTCTACTTCGGCTTCTCCTCGCAAGCCGGCGGCATCCTGCCCAACCTCGTCACCCCCACGCGCGGCGCGCACCTCTGGGTCATGTGGGCGACTCTCCTGATTCCGATCCTCGTCTGGCTCCTCATGCGGACTCCGCTTAACGAGCCTCGTCCACGCTATAAAACGGCCCTCATCTGGACTTTGAGCGGGCTCCTGTTTCTATGGGCATTTTCCTGGCTGTTGGCCCTCGTCGCCCAGTTCGTAGACCCAGCCTTCTCGGCGCAATACCTCGCCTCACAAAACCAACCCGACGTCCTCTCCCTCTTCCAAGCCGCCACGCTCAAACGACTCACCTACCTCGGCGGCACACTTAGTATTGCCTTCGTCTTCTGGCTGGCGCTGTCGAAGCTAATCTCCAGTCTCCAGTCTCCTAACTCTGGTCTCGATACAGCGGACGATCACCGCCTACTCGACCACCACCAATTACCAATTACCAATCTCTCTTCAGCCTTCATACTTTTTATTATCCTCCTCGCCTCCCTCCTCGTCCTCACCCCCGACTTCGTCTACCTGCGCGACGGATTCGGCTATCGCATCAATACCGTCTTCAAGTTCTACTACCAGGCCTGGCAATTATGGGCAATCGCCGCGGCCTTCGCATCCGCTATTTTGATGCAGACCCTGCACGGGGTCCGCGCTGTGACGTGGAATGTTGTCTTCATCCTCGTCGTCGGCGCGGGACTCGTCTATCCCATTTTGAGCGTGCTCAACAAAACAAACAACTTCAATCCCGATTTCGATTACACCCTCGACAGCTCCGCGCATCTGACTCGCTTCGCCCCCGAAGACGCGGCTGTGATTCACTTCCTCAGCACCGCGCCGATGGGTGTGGTTGCCGAATCGATTGGCGGAAGTTACTCGGGCTACGCGCGCATCGCCACCTACACCGGCCTGCCCACCGTGCTCGGCTGGGATTATCAGGTCGGCCAGCAGCTGGGCAGCCGCGCCGGCATGCAGCTGGCCGGACGCAGCGCGGACGCCATGCGCATCTACGCCACCCCCGACATCGAAGAAGCCAAAACCCTGCTGCGCAAATATCAAATTCATTGGATTGTGGTCGGCGCCATCGAACGCAAAACGTTTATGAATCGCGTTCCCGCGGCTGATTTTGAAAAGTTCGCGCAATTTTGCACGGTGGCTGAGCGCAACGCGGGCGCCGTGCTCTATCGCTTCGACGACGCGGCAGCGGCGGCCAAGCCGTGAAATTGATTCTGGCATTCATCACCATGGGCAGCGCCCTGCACGCGG
>VFKQ01000091.1 GCA_009885445.1 Anaerolineaceae bacterium
CCAAGATTTTTATAGACAGCAAGATTTGCGCAGAGTTCCTGCGCGGGCGTGAAGCGACTCACCACCGCCTCGCGCGCGGACCTGCCGAGGGCTTCGGCTTTCTGCGGCGAGTCCAGCGCTTCGAGCGCTTTCGCCGCCAGGTCCGCCGCATCGTTCACGTTGACGATGAGTCCGTTCACGCCGTCCGCGATGACATCTTTCACGCCTCCGACATTGGTGGCCAGCACCAACTTACCGCAGGCCATCGCTTCGAGCACTGCATTCGGCATCCCATCGCGCAGGGACGGGTGGACGAAGATATCCATCAACGCATAATAAGCTGGTAAGTCTTTGTGCGAAACATATCCTGTAACAATAATCTGCGCGTTTGGATTTGCAGAAATAAAATCGTCGAACATTTTCTTATCTTCTCCCGCGCGCACCTCGCCGACAATGAGCAGGGTGGAGGGTCTGTTTTTTTGAATTAGCGTGTAGCCAGTAAGGAGAGTCTGTAATCCTTTTTTTTGTCTGAACTCACCAACAAAGCCAACGACCACGCTTCTTTCCTCTTTCTTCCCTTCGAGAGCCTCAGGGCGACGCTTTCCATCGATTCCCAAAGTCTCCGCCAATCCTTCATTCCTTTCCAGCGGCTTGAAATACCCCGCATCCACACCGTTCGGAATCAAAGCTATTTCACGCTCATAAAACGCCATTGCTTTTTTCGCCAGCTCGCTGGCGTTGGTGGTTACCGCGCTGGCGTTTTGCAGTGCAAACATCACCTGCGAAAATCGCGCAGGGTCAAATGCGGCGCGTTCGATGTCATTGCCGCGAATGGACACGACACTCGGCACATTTAAATATTTTCCCGCGTAGGTCGCCACGAATCCAGCCTGGGGCAGGAAGAAGGCGTGGAGCACGTCGAAGGGTTCGCGGATGTGTTCGGCGCAAATTAATTCAAACCAGTCGACGAGGGTGTCGTCTACGCGTTTGTGCGCGCCGAAGCGGGTGACGCTGACTCGGCTGTGGGGGAGAGTCTCTTGCTCGGAGGCAGGCCGGCCCGAGGTCGGGGCGAGGACGCGGACGTTGTGTCCAGCGTTCGCCAGCAGGTGGGCGAGTCGCTGTGTGGAGATTGCCAGTCCGCCGATGTCGGGTGTATACTTTTCGGAAAGAATTGCGATTTTCATTAGTGTAGAGGAATCATGGCTGAAAAGAAAACTGAAACATCAAAACAATGCGAAATGATTATTGGCTATCTGGTGCCGCATCAGTGCGAACATCCCGCGCTGGGAATTTGTGACAAATGCGGGCGCGGGTTTTGTGACGAGCATTTGGTAGACACGCCCAAGGGCAAAATTTGTCTGGCCGACCAACAGGGACTCGACCAGCCGATTGCGCTCCCCATCACGGCGGCCACGTTCTCGAACCGCGATATTGAAACCTTCAACCGCGCTTCGATGATGGACGATGACAA
>VFKQ01000156.1 GCA_009885445.1 Anaerolineaceae bacterium
ATCCCGTCATTGCGAGGAGGGTATTTCCCGACGAAGCAATCCCCTGATTGACGGGGGGATTGCTTCGGGCGAGTACGCCCTCGCAATGACGGATGTACGGTAGAGAATTAATATCTCAAACGCAAGAAGCAATCTGATGTACTTTATCATTTCTCGCTCACGCGCCTCCATACGCTATCACTATATATACCGTATAAAGAATTAGGGAAGCAAGACCCATGATTGCCCCCCCAATCCATGCTCCCTTATCATGTTTCCAATATCCTCCAATGAGCGCACCCAAAATTGCTAAAATTACTGGAATCATGAGGACAACAAAAATAAGACCGGGTAGGACAAAGAAAGATAAGAAATCAACTACTATGCCTGAAAAGGCCCCAATGCCGAGATAACGAAAAAAGCGTTCCATGTTTATTTCCTTTCTGCTTAGCATCACAAACCACTGTCAACGGAACAAACCCTCATATTGAAAAGAAGTTGCTCCTCGCTCGGCATTAGTCTTGCCAAGGACCCCGCCGATTTTTTACCGAAGGTCTCCCTCGCCGCAACACCTCACCTCCTCCCCAAATCCACCGTAAAGTACCCGCCGAAATCACTTTGCGCGTTATAGGCGTAGCCAATGCCCACCTCCGTCGCGGACGAATCCATCACGGCGTCCCAATGCGCAGCGTCAGCCTGCCATTGGCTCATCGCATTCTCCGGCGTGCCGATGGCGATGATCTCCAAAAAATAATTGTACGCATATCCCGCCGCGCGCAAACGCGCATCGATCCATGAACCATCTGAACTGTTGTGCGCCAGAAAATTATTGCAGGCCATGTCGCGGCTGTGACTTTGCGCCGCCGTTGTCAACTGCGATTGGACTGTCAACGCGGGGATGCCTACAGCGCGCCGCGCATCATTGATTAGACTCAGCAACTGCGACACATAGCCCGCGTTCTCGCTGACCGTGCAGTGGGTCGCTGTTTCAATCGGCAGACTCCCACCCGACTCGCTGGGCGCGCTGATCGAGGCAACAGGCGATGGAAATTTACCCGGCGCAACATTCCCCACGATTACCTTCAACCAAATTGTCTGCTCCAACCCAATCGAAATCACTTTGCCTTTCGGGTCACGCAATTGAAAATACGTCGTGTAACTTCCGTCCGCGAGAGGCGCGACGAGATTCACCGAAACGTCCGCATCCTTGGTCGGCGCGGTGACGGGCAGACTCACCGAATCGGGCGCGCCCATGCGTTCGCCGCTGAGAAATACAAGATGATACGTTGAGTCCCACGGGCAGGTGCCGGTGTTGCGCAAACGCCAAGTCTTCGTAAAAGACTCGCCCGCCTTCACGCGCGACCCGTCCGCGTAGGTGACATCCAGCACGAGCAGAGCTTCGTCTGTGCAATTCTCGGGCCGTGGCAGTGCGCCCTGCTCCGTCGCCGTCGGTGTGGACGAAGCCGCTGGGAGCGCAGGCAGGGTCGAGGTCACAAAGACAGGCGGCGCAGGGGTGCGCGTCTCGACTGAGATGCAGGAGGTCAACAGGGTGAGAGCGAGGAAGGAGAAAATCGTTCGCATAAAATTTTTCAACCGCCAGGGTTGTCAAGTTTTTAAAAACTTGGCAACCTTGGCGTCTTGGCGGTTAATGGTTCTAAAAATTTATCTTTTGCCCGCGGGCCGCTTCGACGGGATCGCCCGCAATCAGCGTCTCAAAACTTTGCCGCGCTAAAAATGGATTCTGCTCCAGCGCGCGCAGGAGGCGAAACTTGACGAAGCGCAAACCCGCCAAACGCGCGGCGAGGGCCGGGTCGCGCGTCTGTTTGTAGGCCAGCAGTCCCGCCCGTCCGCCCGGCAGGACAATGACCGTGCGTTCATGCGGATATGGACTCTCAGCGACAGCGCGGGCAATCACCGCCGAAGCCTTGAGATGAAAAACGTAAAGCGAAGACTCGCCCGCCTCCCAGACCAGCGTGCGCGCGTCGAGTCGGTTCGTTGTGTAATCCATGCGCGCGCCGATGGCTTCGAGCATGTCTGCAAGTTTTGCAATCTCAGAAGTCCGCGCTGACGATAAATCTTCAGCGCGTAAACGCCAGCGACCGGAGTCTTGTTCCGCGTATGAATTGAGCACAGCACCGACGAGTCCAAGCGAGGGGGTCAGCAAACCCGCAAAACGCGCGGCAAGATCGCGCAAGATTTCAAGCGTCGCGTAATTCGGGTGGGCGATCAAAAAATTCACGGCGGCCATTTCGACGCGGTCCGATAATGATTCATCAATCGTGTTGATTCCCCACAACCCCGTTTCAATTCCCTCGCCCGCGCGGAAACGAATCAACGATTCATCCGCGAGCAAAGTTTCGTTAATGGCCGTCGTCGCGGACTTATAAGATTCTTCCGGCGTCTCACGCGGGCGCGTCAACGTGTGCGATTCTGCCAGCGCGGCCAGCGCCGTGGCGTGGAGGTAAAGATAGGGCGCGGGTTCTGCGCGCGCAATCAAAAAATCACGCACGCTCTCGCGAATAAGCGCACTCTCGATCTCTGCGGGTTTGTGCGCGAGACGTTCGCCGCGCGTCCACACCATTTGCGCCGCATCCTGTTGCGCGCGCATGGCAATGCTTTGCAAATTAAATCCGCTCGCATCTGCGGCAGTCAGCGCGACAGTCAGAAAAGAAGATTCAGGCTCGGGCACGAATCCAAAAAACGGTGTGCCTAATGCGAGCACATCGAAGAGATGTTTCAGCGCGGCCCCAGTGGCCTCAGCATGCCAGGCCCAGTCATAACGTTTGCGGCGCAAAACAATTTTAAAAGCCTCCATCGAATCGCGGCCCCACAGCCAGCCGGCCCACAACGCGCACAGAGTCCAGTAGGCCTGATTGGGGCGCGGCAATGCGCCGATCACCGCGGCAATCGGCGCGTCTTTCACCACGGCGGCCAGCTCTGCGATACGCCCCTCAAAAATTAACACGCCGCCACTCTCGGGCAATTTGTTCGGCCATTGCGCCAGCGCAACAGGTTCGCCATGCGCGGCCCATTCGTTCACCGCCGCTTCGAGCGCGAGCCAAATATTATTTTCACGAAACTCATTTGAAAGCGTCAGTTGTTTCGGGCGCGGCCGCTCACTGCCCGTGCTCCACAAATTGTTCGCGGCATCGCAGACCGAAAGAAATAACGCGCTCAAGATTCTGCGCCGCTCAGGTGTGACGCCAGAAGAGTCGAGTCGATTCGTCAACGTGGCCAGCACATAAATTGCGCGCGGCGCATAAACAGCCAGCGCCTCTTCAGCATATTCACGATCAGGATCATCCGGCGGCGCCACACGCTCAAGCAGACGTGCGCGATGCAGGCCCTCAGACTCTGCGGCCTTTCGCGCGCGCATCTCGTCCGCGCTGGTGGCGGGTCGCTCACCCGAATCATTACACTCGGGACAGGTGTACACGCGCGCGTATGGCACGTCGGCACCTTTCTTCCATAGAAATGCGCGCGCGGTAATTTCTTTGTTGCAGTTTGCACAGGTTGTTTGATAGAGAGATTGTAGATGTACTTCGAGTCGCTCGTCCCCTTTTTTTGTTACAGCCAGATCGGCCAGCGCGGCTTTGAGTTCAGACTCGCTCGGCGGATTGGCGATCATGTCCAACAGAAAACGCGCCACCGGATTATTTGCCGTCACCAACACACGGTAGCCCGCGCGCGCCGCTTCGACGACCAGCCTGGGCGAGGACGCGAACGGGTCCAGCAACCAGCTCCCAGCGCGGACTCGACCCGTCAGCCATTCGAGGGCAACCCCGTCCTCGAGCGGCGGCAAAAATCGAGCCAGCGGTCCGTCGCGGGCGGGAGTCGTTCCGAAAATGTAGGGCGTGTCGAAGACTGACATGCAAAAAGTATACCCCCAAAAAATTGACTAGGCCTTGCCCACAAAAATATCGAAGAGCACCACGGGCGGATAGAGGCGCGCGATGGTTTCGACGCGCGCGAGTTTGGCGAGTGCGCGGCGCACTTCGGGAATGCCGCGTTCGTGATACGCGCCAGAATATTCGCGCCCCGCGACGCGGCGACCGATTTTGTAAAAAATATTTTCTGTCGGGCCAGAGACGACGAGTCGTCCGCCGGGCTTGAGCAGGCGCACGAGATTTTGCAACGTGGCGGAGAGGTCGTCGACATGTTCGAGCACATCCAGGGCGGTGATGAGATCGAACGACGCGGCGGGCAATGACTCAAGCCGAGTCTGCGTGGCGTCGCGCACTTCGATGTTGCCGGGGAAGTTAATGCGCTTGCGCATCGATTCGAAGGCGAGCAGTTCCACGTCGAGGCCGAGGACGCTTTGCGAATGTTTGGCGAGAAATGGCAAAAGTACGCCACTGCCGCAACCAAAATCGAGCACCTGTTGATATGGCGCGGAACGCTCAACATAATTCATGACCACGCGCAGACGTTGCCAGAACAACCAGTTGATGAACGGGTTGCGATGCGAGTACGCCGGGAAGGCGGCCTCATCCAGCGAGCCGGGTTGCGCTTCAGCAAGAGTCGCGCGAATCGCGGCGCGGACGGTGGACTTGTACGTTTTGAAGTCGGGGGAGTTCATCGGATTTCTTTACCACGAAGGACACAAAGAGCACAAAGGTTTTCCTTCGTGAACTTCGTGTCCTTTGTGTTTGAAAAAGTTTTTATGAGGCTGTCTTTCATAACGGACTCGTCAGCGGCTCTTTCGGCACGGATTGCAAATCGAGTTCGATGGCCGAGAGCAGAATCTGGATGCCGAGGATAAGCGCCAGCGTGGGCAAGATGACCGTGCCGGTGGGCGCGGCGATGTGCAGGTTGGCGTAGTAAATCCACTTGGTTGCGCCGAAGATAATTCCAAACATCAACAGTGGCAGGCCGACCAGCATGTAAATTGAAAGCATAGTGAAATCGTAGATAAAATTTTTCAACCACATGCGCCGGATGAAAGCAAAAAATAATTTCAGCGGAAATTCAAACAACACACGGTGAATGACGAGACTCGACACTTCGTCACGGTAGCGCGCAGGCATGGGTACTTCGCGGATGACCGCGCCGAGCAGATAGAGATTTCCAAGCATGGATGTCTCGAAAAAGTAGGAGTTATCCACGCGCTCGAGCGGAAGGTGGGCCAGCACCTCGGCGCGAATGGCGATGAATCCATTGGTGGGGTCGAAGACGTTCCAGTAACCGGTGGCGGCCTTCGAGAGGAAACCCAGCCCCATGTTGCCGAGGCGGCGGATGAAGGGCATGTGACGCAAAGCCTGCACGTCGCGGAAGCGGTTGCCCTTGCTGTAGTCCGCTTCGCCACGCACGAGCGGAGTCAGCAAATCGGGCAGGTGACTCGCATCCATCTGGCCGTCGCCGTCGAGTTTGACGACGATTCTCGCGCCGAGTTCAAGGGCGCGGCGAAAACCTGTCAGCATCGCTCCACCCACTCCACGGTTGGAGTCGTGGCGCAGGAGCGTGATGCGTTTGTCGCGGCGGGCGAGTCGCTCCACGATTTGAGCAGTCGCATCCGGCGAGGCATCGTCCACAACGAGAATGTGCTTCACGTACGCGGGCAGTGAACGCAAAACAGATTCGATCTCGCGCTCCACGCGGTAGGCGGGAATGACCACAGCGATGTTGTGTTTGCGGAAATTAATTTTTTCGGCCACGAGAATCCTTTGCCAGCATGGCGGGATTATAGCCGTAAATCAAAGCGCAGCGGCGCTGCCAGGAAAATGCAAAAGAGATTTCCTACGGCTATAATAGCCGTAGGAAATTTTTTATTTCAAGGAGTCGCATCATGTCCACCTCCCGCATCGTCCGCGCGCCGCGCGGAACTCAACTCACCTGCAAGAACTGGCTTAGTGAAGCCGCGTATCGCATGCTTCAAAACAACCTCGACCCCGAAGTGGCCGAGAAACCCGAAGACCTGGTCGTCTACGGCGGGCGCGGCAAGGCGGCGCGCGATTGGGAATCGTTCGACGCGATTCTCGAGTCGCTTAAAAATCTCGAAGACGACGAAACCCTGCTCGTCCAATCCGGCAAGCCGGTGGTGGTGTTCAAGAGTCACAGCGACGCGCCGAAAGTTTTAATTGCCAATTCAAACATCGTCCCGCATTGGGCCACGTGGGAAAAATTTGATGAGCTGGCAAAAAAAGGATTAATCATGTACGGCCAGATGACCGCCGGTTCGTGGATCTACATCGGCACGCAGGGAATCTTGC
>VFKQ01000009.1 GCA_009885445.1 Anaerolineaceae bacterium
GTGAAAGCGGATATAATGACGACGCTTACTGAGGCGTCGTCATTTTTTTGGAGAAACAATGGATACATCCCTGCTTTCTGGTTTAATTTTCTTTCTGGCTTTTGCCAGCATGATTATTTTGCATGAACTCGGTCACTACTTTGCCGCGCGCTATTTAGGCATCGAAGTAGACGAGTTCGGCTTCGGCATTCCGCCGCGCATGCTCACGGTATGGCGCATGAAAGGCCACTTCATCACCAAATCTGGCAAGCGCATTGAGATTCCGCGCGAATTTGGTTTGCCGTTCAGCTGGTCTGAGATTCTAAAGCGCCCATTAACCATCAGCGTGGACGATCAAGACGGCGCGCTCGTCTTGCGCAGCATTACGCTGGTCGAAGAAGTCAGTCAGCAAAAACAAGCGGACCAGGACAAAATCCGCGTGGATGCACACGGAAAAATCCTGCCGACCCAAGCCGAATCAGCGCCGGAAATGAAGACGCTTCAAATCGGCAAACGACGCGGCGCGCACGAACTCACCGAAACTATTACCGAGGCGCACGCCGGCACAGAATTCACCCTGAATTGGTTGCCCATCGGAGGCTTCGTCCGCCCCAAGGGCGAGAACGACCCGACGATTGCGGGCGGGCTGGCCGCCGCCACACCGTGGAGGCGTCTCGGGGTGTTAATCGCCGGGCCGGCCATGAATCTGATCACAGCCTTGTTCTTCTTTATCTTTCTTGTGCGCATGGACGGTTATCACGATTTCAGCACTGTGCAACTGGCGGCCATTGCGCCCAACTCGCCCGCTGA
Organism: Anaerolineaceae bacterium; assembly: GCA_009885445.1. Classification (GTDB taxonomy): domain Bacteria; phylum Chloroflexota; class Anaerolineae; order Anaerolineales; family Villigracilaceae; genus Denitrolinea. The sequence continues at coordinate 790 of VFKQ01000009.1, forward strand.
ACAGGCCGGCATGTTGGCTGGCGATGTGCTCGTCAGCATTGACGGGCAGGCCATCACCAGCAGCGACTCGGTGCTTCAGGTGATAGACAAAAATTTAGGCCAGCCGATTGAGTTTGTGTTACTGCGCGATGGCGCGGCAGTGAGCGTCACTGCCGCGCCGCGCGAGCACCCGCCCGAGGGGCAGGGCGCAGTCGGCATCGCCATGGGCCACTTGATCGTGCCGGTAAATTCATGGGGCGAGAGTTTGCAATATGGCGCGCGCTCAGTGCTGAACTCAAGCCGCGAAATTCTTTTGTTTCCGGCGCGCATGATTCAAGGCACGCTTGCCCCGGGCGAGGGTCGCTTCATTGGTTTGAAGGGCATCTCTGATGTTTTTAATATCACCGTCAGCAGTGACGTGGAAAGCCGCGCGCCCACAACCACCTCGGGCGACGAAGCGCCCACCTTTGCCACGCTTTATCTCATCGCCACCCTCACCATCAGCATCGGCCTATTCAATCTCTTTCCATTTCCTGCGCTCGACGGCGGACGAATTATTTTTGTCATCCCCGAGATTCTTTTCCGTCGCCGCGTGCCGCAACAATTTGAAAACGCCGTGCATGCCGCGGGCATGATGCTTTTACTTTTGCTGATGCTCTATGTCAACATCATGGACTTCGTCAACCCGATTCAACTGCTCCCATAAATTATGTCCACCTCGCCTCAACCCGCTTTTCATACCATCGTGGATGCGTTGCTCGACCCGCACGACCCACTGCCTAAAAAATATCTCGCCTTCTTTTCGGATATAGACTCGGCTTCGCTCACGCTTTTGCTGGACGCCTGGCCGCGCATCATCCCTCAGCGGAAGCGGGCTCTGCTCGAATCGCTCGAGTCCCAGCTCGAGGAGGATAGCGTGTCCTCCTTCGACGATCTCGCCCGCGCCCTGCTCGCTGACCCCGAAGCCTTCGTGCGCGCCGCGGCCATGCGTCTGCTCGTTGAAAGCGAAGACGCGCGACTCCTGCCGCTCTACGAAAAGACTCTCGCCACCGACGACGACCCCGCCGCGCGCGCCGAAGCCGCACATGCAATGGGACTGTTCATTGAGTTGGGCGAACTCGAAGAAATTCCCGAAAACATTTATCACAAAGCCGAAGACGCACTGCTGGCCGCCATCAAAGACCCTGCCGCGCAGGTACGCCGCCGCGCCCTCGAATCGCTGGGCTACTCCTCGCGGCCCGAAGTGGCCGTATTGATCGAAGAAACTTTTGCGCACAATGACCGCGAGTCTTTGGCCAGCGCGCTCGTGGCCATGGGCCGTTCTAATGAAGAACGCTGGGACGCGCAAGTGCTGCGCTCACTGGCCAACGACCACCCGTCTGTGCGCCTGGCCGCCGCTGTTGCCGCCGGCGAATTGGCGCTGAACTCGGCGCGCATTCCGCTGATGGGCCTACTCGAGGAGGAAGACGACCCCGACGTATTCTCGGCGGCCATCTGGTCGCTCTCCCAGATCGGCGGCGAAGACGTGAAGACCTTCCTCGAAAACCTGCTCGACAAAACCGAGGGCGACGATGAAATTGAATTTCTCGAAGACGCCCTCGCCAACCTGGCCTTCACCGAAGACCTCGAACGCTTCGACATGCTCTCCCTCGACCCGGATGATGACTTAGACGAGGACAAGTAGCGCTTAATTCTTTGCCACGGATTTCACTAAGAGATGGTCTGAAAACCTTATCACAAAGGCGCTAAGCCACAAAATTTTTATTCTTGGTGACTTTGAGACTTGGTGCCTTCGTGATCAAAACACAGACTTTTCAGACGCTTTCTAAATTGGCCGACTCGTAAGGCAGAGTCGGCCAAATTTTTTTTTCGCGGAAATAATCTGTGTCAATCTGTGAAATCCGTGGCTGAAATCTTTTTTAGATTCAATCGTGTTGAATGTTAGAATCGAATCATCATGAACAAAACCATTTCTTTTTTGCTCGGGCTGGCGATTCTGCTCGGGTTTGCCCAACCCGCTTCGGCGCAGGCAAGTGTCGTGCTGACGGACGCTCAGGCGGCGCATCGCTTTGGTCAGCAGATTCAATTCTCAGCGCGCATCCAATCTCCAATCCAGATTAATTCGGCGACGGTTTCGTTTCGACCCGCAGACGGAATCGCGCAGACGCGCGCGCTCGCGTTCAACCCCGACGGGACGGCGGGTTACACCTTCGATGCGAGTCTCAACACGCTGACGCCTTTTGTGGAAATCAGCTACTGGTTTGATGTGACGCTCACGGATGGGACTCTGTTCACCAGCGACACGTTTACATTTCGCTACGACGATAACCGTTTTGTGTGGCAGACCCGCGAAGATGGACTCGTGCGCGTGCATTGGTACAACGGCGACGCGGCCTTCGGCACCTCGGCGCTCGACGCAACCCTGCGCGGACTCGACTCGGCGCGCGGCCCGTTAAATTTGGATTCATCTGGCGGCGCGGATGTTTACATTTACGCCAGTGACGCAGACTTGCAAGGCTCGCTCGCGTTGGGCGGGCAGGATTGGGTCGCGGGACATGCCAGCCCGTCGTTGGGCGTGGTCGTCGTTTCGGTGACGCCGAGCGATGAGCAAGGGATTGATTTTGAGCGTCAGATTCCGCACGAGCTTTCGCATGTGTTGTTGTATCGCCAGGTGGGTCCGTTTTATGGAAGCCTGCCGCTGTGGTTGCGCGAGGGAATCGCGACGCAGGCCGAGTTGTATCCCAACCCCGATTTCGCGGCGGCGCTTGAGGGCGCGGCGCAAAATAATTCATTGATTCCATTAACGGATTTATGCGCGGCATTTCCCACTGATGCCACAGATGCATTTCTGGCTTACGCCGAAGCCGAATCGTTCACGCGCTATTTGCTTGAGAATTACGGCGGCGAAGCCTTTGCGAATCTAGCTACGGCCTACGTGGACGGATTGGACTGTGATCAAGCCCCTATCGAATCCCTCGGCGCGTCGCTCAGCCAGTTGGACGTGCGTTGGCGCGAGACGGTCTTGGGCGAGAATCGCAGTGGTGTTGTTTTCTCAGCCTTGCTCCCCTATTTAATTTTGCTGGCGTTGATTCTGATCGTGCCGCTGTGGGGCATCCTCAGCGGACTGCCCAAGCGAGGCCGCCGTGGCTGACGAGCCAGCCCAAGTCCGCGCGCATGTGTGGGTAAAAGGCCGCGTGCAGGCCGTGGGTTTTCGCATGTTCGTCGAGTCTGCGGCGCGCAAATTAACCTTGACGGGTTGGGTGCGAAATGTTGGCCGTGACACTGTGGAGGCCGTCGCCGAGGGCGAACGCGCAAACGTGGACGCGCTCATCGCGCAGATGAAGCAAGGTCCGCGCGGCGCGCGGGTGGACGAGGCGCGCGTGGAATGGGAAGATGTGACGGGAGAGTTTGAGGAATTTGGGGCGGGGAGGAGCTTTCAGGGGTAGGTTTTTGAAAAATAGCCTCTGAATGTTCGGTAAAATAGTGTCGCCAAACACACCCAGCAAACAGAGGCACACTATTAATACCACAAAAGCATTTAGCGACTGGCGTTCGATCGTTGAAAAACACATGGTTAGCCCTGTGGAGTTATGGGATCGTTTTAGCCAGAACATGCGGATTTTCACCTGACAGTTTGACAATTGAATAGTTGATCGGTGCGGAAAAATCGAGTAAATTTGTTTTTACGACAAAACGGATTTACAGGAGAAGTCAATGCCGACCAACCAACCAACTCTATCATACATGGATTGCTCAAATTCGTGAACTGCAAGCGGTAAAAGCGTTAGAAAGTGTTTCTTAAGTCCAAACGACAAGAAAAACAAGGGCATTAACCACAGCCCACAGGGTTATAAAGAACACGGAGTCCACAGAGATTTTTAAAGGTTTTTCTCCGTGATCTTCCCTGGCGCCGCCCGCCA
>VFKQ01000207.1 GCA_009885445.1 Anaerolineaceae bacterium
AATGGATATTGACGGCATCACCGACGACGGCAAGGCTGAACCTATTTTGCGTAACGGCGAGTGGGCGTTTAAAGTGTAAGTGTGGGAATGCGGCCTTAAGGCCGTATTCCTTTTTTTACGAGATCAACGTGCTCTGCTCGATGTTTTCCATGCGCGCATAAAGCACCTGTTCATTCACTTCCAAATTGTTAATCAGACTCAGGGCGGTCTTGATTCCATCGCCGATAAGTTCGCCTTCCACTTCGCCATACTCCACTTGCAACAGCGTATTGTCGGCGCGCAGATCGTTTGACACTGATTCAGGGTCTTGCCAGGTGCCGTGGGCACTGAGTTCTGTCGTCGCTTTCATGAAGTCGAGGGCGGAGGCTTTGAAGACCGGCAGGGTCACCGTCAGCAGTTCTTGCTGAATCCGCTTGAAGCGGGCGTGGAGCGATTCGTCGCCGAAGAGGCAGGCGTAGAGGTAATCCTTGGCTTGTTCGAGCAGGTGACTGCCCTCGGCGGAGCGTTGAGTCGCTTGGATGAGGAATGTGCCCTTTTCGGGCGCACCCGCCAACAGCAGTCCGCGTTCGAGCAGGGAGGCGCGATCATTATTTTTGTGGTCAAGCACAAAGTCGCGCAGTTTGTCTGCGTTCATGTCTAATGCTGTCACGCGTTGAATGCGCGCCTCGCGCTGACGGGTCTTCAACTCCTGAATCACTTTGCGGTCCATCTCTTGCAGGCTGTGCGCGTCGAGGGTGAGACGGATGACCTGCTCGATGAGCCAGTCTTTGTCTTGATCCATTAAGTAGGAGCGCAATTTTTGCTCGAAGACGGGCGTCAGGTCGCGGCGGATTTCGCGCACGATATTTTCAATGGTTTTCATGTGGGCCTCCAAAATAATCTGGCGAGTGGGCGGATTATAGCATTCGTCTGGCGGCGGCATTTTCAACGGTGTATAATTTGGCCGTTCGCACAAGTGACCGTAACCTCAACCCGCAGGAGCAGAGCCATGAACATCACTATTTCTCAAATGCAAGGCCGTGTGCCGGTGGCCGTCATTCACCTGGACGGCAAACTGGATTCGAATAGTTTCCAGCGCCTGATAGATGAAGCCAAGAAGGCCTTCGATGGCGGCGAGCGCGACCTGGTGTTAGACATGGCCAAACTGACTTACATCAGCTCGGCGGGAATTGTGTCTTTGCACACGGTAGCCAAACTGATGCGTGGCGAAGCCATGCCGGACCCCGAGCGGGGTTGGAACGCGATTCGCTCGGCGGAGCGTGAACGCGCGGCGGGCACACAGGAACATGTGAAACTTTGCAATGTTCCGCCCGAAGTGCAAAGCGTGCTGGATGTGGTTGGCTTCTCGGCTTTTTTCGAAATGCATCCCAGTCTCGAAGCGGCAGTGGCCTCTTTTTAGCGGAACTGCCAATTCATACAATCAAAGGATGAAGGATGAAAGATGAAGGCTGAATTTTCCCCTTCATCTTTCATCTTTCATCTTTCATCTTTTAATAACGGAGAAAAATATGTCAGCACAAATTGACGACCTGATCGCCATGCGCGATGTGGAAAGCCTGCTCGACATTCTTGAAGATGCCGACGATTGGATGCTCCAACTTGATGCCGCCGAGGGGCTGGTGAAACTCGGTGAGCGCGGCGGGCTGGACTTTTTGTTGAGCGCCCTGCAAAGCGACTCGGATGAAGTGCAGGAATATGCCAAGGATATTTTGAACGACCCCGCCGTGCGTCAGAAACGCGACGACATGGATGCCGAGATCAAACGCAGGCATGCCGACAAAGTGAAGGGCGCCCGCGTCCGCGTTCAAAAGGGACGCAAGGTTTACATTTACAAGAGTCTCTTTTTGCCGCTCGGTGAAATTCTCGGCGAGTCTGTGGATGGCGAAGCCATGGACATCCCCGCGCTCGATGACGTGGGCCTCGAAGGCTGGGAGGTGGTCAACTTTATTCCCAAACGCGGCGCGCTCCTCGTCAGCAATGCCGACCAGCATTTCACCGGCGCATATTTTATTTTGCGTAAGGAAATCACTGCGGACGACATCACGGAACTTGATACAAAGTAACGCAAGATTTATCTTGCGCTTTCCAATTCCGATTTTCACCGCGAAGGCCACGAAGAACTCGAAGTTTTTTCGAGCCTGCGAAGGGCATCCTTCGCGCTCCTAATTTATCTTCGCGTCCTTTCCTTCTTCGCGGTGAAAAATAGTATTGACCCCATATCCAGAATGCTCCACAAAATATTTTTGACATTAACCCTCGCCGCGCTGACGGCTTGTTCAACACCCGCATCGCTCCCCGCCCCGAGCGGGTTGCGCATCGTCTCCACCACCTCGCTGATTGGTGACGTTGCCCAGCGCGTGGGCGGAGACCATGTCACCGTGCGTGTGCTCCTGCCCCTCGGCGCGGACCCACACGCCTTCGAGCCGCGTCCGCAAGATGTGGCCGCCCTCAGCGACGCGGACGTGGTGCTGGTCAACGGCTTCGGCCTCGAAGAGACTCTCGCGCTTTTGCTTGAAAATGCAAATCAAGTCCGTGTTGTTTCAGAGGGTATTGAAGCATTGCCTTTTGCTGAACAGGGCGAAGGCGGATTCGATCCGCACGTTTGGCAGGACCCGAATAACGTCATCGTTTGGGCGCGCAACATTGCCAAAGCATTTTCCAGCGCAGACCCCGCACACGCCGAAGAATTTAATGCCAATGCCGAAAAATATATTGCCGAACTGACCGCGCTGGATGCGTGGATTGTGGAACAGGTGGCGCAGATACCCGAAGCGAATCGCAAGCTGGTCACTGACCACACAGACTTTGCATACTTCGCGGCGCGTTATGGCTTTGAACAAATCGGCGCGGTGATTCCCTCTGTCAGCACGGGGTCGGCGGCCTCGGCGCAGGAACTGGCCGCGCTGGAGGACGCCATTCGTCTCAGCGGGGTGAAGGCCATTTTCGTGGGAGCCACCGTCAGCGCGGAAATGAGTCGCCGCGTCGCTGAAGATACGGGCGTGCAACTCGTCTTCCTGTTCACCGATTCGTTGAGCGCAGTCGGCGCGGGCGCAGAGTCGTATCTTGAGTTGATGCGTTACAATGTGAACGCGATTGTTGAAGCGCTGAAATAATCTGGTCTCGATACGGCGGCGGTGGTCGAGTGCGTTCGTTGCGTATCGAGACCACCGCCGCTTACTCGACCACCGAAGTAAGAACTGAAAATTATGTATCCTCACACTCATCATCAAACGAACGAACCGATTCTCGATGTGCATAAATTAACTGTGCGCTTCGATGGACGCGTCGCGCTCGAAGATATTAATTTTCATCTGCACGCGGGCGAACGTGTCGCAGTGGTGGGACCGAACGGAGCGGGCAAGAGCACGCTCTTCAAAGTGGTCGCGGGCGTGCTCGCGCCGACAGCGGGCACAGTGACGATATCCGGCTCAGACCCGACGGCGCATGTGTGCATCGGTTACGTGCCCCAGCGCGCAAACGTGGACTGGACCTTTCCCGTCAGCGTGGCAGACGTGGTGATGATGGGACGCAGTGCCAAGCTCGGCGCGTTCCGCTGGCCCTCGCGCAGTGACTGGGACTTTGTGCGCGGCGCGCTCGACACCGTGGAGATCAGCGATCTTTCGACCCGACAAATTGGCGAACTCTCTGGCGGACAGCAACAGCGCATGTTCATTGCCCGCGCGCTGGCGCAGGAGGCCGAGTTGATGCTGATGGACGAACCACTCACCGGTCTCGACCTGCCCGCGCAAGAGGGGATTCTGAATTTGCTGGACACGTTGCAAAAACAAAATGTGACCGTGATGGTCGCCACGCATGATCTCGATCAGGCGGGAAAACA
>VFKQ01000011.1 GCA_009885445.1 Anaerolineaceae bacterium
AACGCGGGCAAACGCGGATTTCTCAGGTACATTTGCCGTAGAAATTGGTCAGAATCAGCGTTTTCAGCGTTCATCCGCGTCCCAATTTTAAGAGTGTAAGGGTATCAGGCCATACGTTTATTCTACCAGCGCGGCCACCAGCTCGCGGCAAAAGGCGGGGATATCGGCCACGACACGCCCCCACACCAGATTGCCCTCGCGGAAGGCGGCTTCATCCACCCACGTCGCGCCAGCGTTGACGAGGTCATCCTTGATACCCAGCGAGCCCGTGGCGCGGCGGCCCTGCAAAATCCCGGCAGAAATCGGCACCCACCCACCGTGACAAATAATGCCGATAATTTTTTTATCGGCGTCCATTTTGCGCACAAGATTTAACACCGAGTCATAACGCCGCAATTTATCCGGCGCCCACCCGCCGGGGACGATCAGTGCGTGCAACTCGTCGGCGTTGAGCGAGTCAATCGTCACATCCGGCGCGATGACCAAACCATTTTTACCGCGCACGGGTTTCATGTCCAGCGCAGCGGCGATCACTTGCGCGCCCTCCTCCTGCAAACGCATGGTCGGCACGTGAAATTCCAAATCCTCCACGCCCTCGGCCAATAAGATGGCAATCTTTTTTCCGGTTAATCTCATTTTGATTCTCCTCGTTTGTAAGTCTTTTTTGCCACAGAGTCCACAGAGAGAGAAATGAGTTTTAAAAGATTTTCTCTGTGGACTCTGTGGCTGGCTTGGGTTTACTTATGCGAGAGGTCTACTCCATCAACCGCCCAAAATTATTTTTGTTGCGCGAAATGCCAGCGGCGGCAGATTCGATTTTTCAAACCATCCAACTTCATCGGCATCATCGCCCGCGATTAATTCGCCAGATAGGATTTCGGCCACATACACGATGACAAAGTCCGCGCCGCGCAGATGTTCGCGCCCCCAAACGATTCGCTCCACGCCTCTCACGCGGACCGTGAGGCGGGTTTCCTCCAAACATTCGCGTTCCGCCGCTCGAGCCGGGTCCTCGTCCGCATCCACAAAGCCGGCGGGCAGAGTCCACATTCCCTTAAATGGATCGAACGAGCGGCGCACCAACAACACGCGGCCATCCTGCTCAATGAGGACGGCCGCGGCAACTTTCGGGTCGGCAAAGTGAATCCACCCGCAAGACGGGCAGACGGCGCGCAATTTGCCAAATTTATTTTCGAGTGTGATGGGAGTCCCGCAACGCGGGCAGAAGTTAATTTCAGTCGGCATATTTTTTTACCGCGAAGGCCGCGACACTTGCACCTGGCGCAAGTGCAGGTGAGAACGCGAAGTTTTTTTAAGAACGGCGAAGGATTCTTCGCGTCTCCTGATTCTCTTCGCGGACTTCCCTTCTTCGCGGTAAAAAGAATTTCGCGTTACTTCGCGCGCCACTTGCGCGCGGCGAGTGTTGGCAGGAGGAACATGCCCGCGACGCCGATGACGATTACCAGCGCGAGTCCCATCAGCCAGGCGGAGGAGAACATAAAGTGTGCGCGCGTGGGCAGAGTTGCTTCATCCCCGTTCTTTTGCGCAGTCGATTCTTCGGTTGCGACGCGGTTAGAGTCGGCGGCGGGGTCGAGGACGGCGGCTTCCATTGTTGGCGCGGCCACGGCTGGTTCGGTGGCGGCGGGCGCCATTTCGAGCATGGGGACTTCGGTCGCAAAGCCTGAGCCGTCGCCACCGCCGCCTCCACCAGAGCCGCCCAATCCAAACGCGGGGACGGGCGCGGAGGCGGCGAGTTGACTAACTTGATTCGTGGTGAAAGAAAATACAAAAAGAATCGCGGCCAGCGCGGTGGCGAATCGAAAAACGGGATAGACGCGCGGGAGCGGTGGTTTAAGCCCGACCATGGCGCGAGTGAGCGTGAAGTTGCGCGGGGCGCGTCGGTGTGGAAGTTGGCGCAACAAGCCTCGAGACTCGCGCAACGATTGGAGGGCCAGACCCATTTCGGGGTCGGATTTGAGGCGGGCTTCGAGTCGCGCAGAATCAGACGGGCTGACTTGTCCGTCTAGATATGCAGATAAAAGTTCAATGTCGCGAAAGTTCATGGCTGAGTCTCCCCTTGCAGACGGAAGGCGGCGGGCAAAAGTTCCGTGAAGTTTTGCAGGCATTCGCGCAGGCGCAGACGGGCGCGGGCGAGGCGACTCTTGACCGTGCCGAGGGGGATGCGCGCGGCGCTGGCGACTTCGCTATAATCGAGGCCTTCGATGTCGGCCATGACGACGACGGCGCGAAATTCTGGGGGCAGTGCGGCGAGACAATGTTGTAGGGCGTGCTCGAGTTCGTCGGCGTCGATTTTTTGTTCAGGAGTCATGGAGGAATCGGCCATCCAGCGCGGGGAATCCATTTCTTCGCCGTCGGCCGTTTCGGGTTCGAGCGGAGTCGTGGGTCGGCGTTTCTGTCGGCGCAGTTCGTCGTAGCAGGCGTTGGTGACCGTGCGCAACAACCAAGCCTTGAACGATCCGCCGCGATACGAAGCGATGGCGCGAAACGCGGAGATGAAGGCCTCTTGCGATGCGTCCGCGGCCTGGTCTTCGTCGCCGAGGATGCGCAGGGCTGTGTTGAAGACCATGTTCTGATAATTCAAAACAAGTGTGTTGAAGGCGTCGAGGTCGCCGCGTTGGGCGGAGGTGATGAGGGCGGGTTCGTCCATGCGAGGTGGGAGTTAGGGGATGCGAGTTAGGAAAAGAGAATTGGCGGTGGTCGAGTAGCCGCGTTCTTTGCGGCGTATCGAGACCAGATTGTTCGTTGGTATTTTATCAGGCTTTGGTGAGTTGAAGCATACAACACAAATCCATCTCCGCGATATAATCCGCCCAACCTAACATTCTGATCACGGGGGCCACTCACCTATCGCTTTATCGATTGGAGGCTCCTGCCATGTCGAAAAATCCGTCTCACGCAAAAAACTTGTCCACGAACGGGCTCAATATGTTGGGCGGGTATCTCGAAGTCAAAAAGTGTTAAAATAGCAGGGTGAGAATTTACCTCGATTTGTGCGCCATTCAAAGACCGCTCGACACCCCGAATCAAGTTCGGATTGTTCAAAAGATTGAAAAATGATTACTGACACAAGACCGCTCATCGAAATTAATCAACAAGCAATCAGCCTGCTCTATAAAGAGCTGGGTGTTGTTGACGCTGTTCGTTTTCTTAAGCAATTTACGCAGGGATATGGCAACTATACCGAGGGACGGGAAGCAGTTTTTGCAAATAAGTCCCTGGATGATATTGTGACTGAAATTGAAAAAAGGCGCAAGACGGCAAAATAAAGTGTCCCTGAGCGCAGGCTAATTCCTTCAGGCTTGCGCTCTTTCTTAATCGCAAAGAGTCTTGTGGCGCTAATTTACGGGGGCGAAACACCTTTCGCTTTATCGATTGGAGGTTCCTGTCATGTCGAAAAATCCCTCTCACACGAAAAACTTTTCCGCAAATGGGCGCTGGCGTGCTCCCCGCGCCGTGCTTTTGCTGGCAAGTGCCATCGGTGCATCCATCGCTGGCACAGTGATTCTAATTCTGGGCACACTCGTGTCCAGAATTCAACGATTGCTTTTTCTGCAGAACCAGCCAAGATCACTCAATCAAACTGAAGAAGAACTCCTGCGCGGAGTCTTTGACGATTCTCTTGCGCTCGACAATATTCGCATCATTGAAGGCCGCTCCGGCCTGTTTGGCGTAAACTCGCGCCCATTCACGCTGGGCAACACGATTTACATGAAGGCCTATACTGCCCCGGAAATCCTGGTCCATGAGTGCGTGCATGTCTGGCAGTATCAGCACTTCGGTCCGCGCTATGCGGCCGAAGCATTGGGCGCACAACTCTTGCTGGGGGATTCTGCCTACAATTGGAAGGCTGAACTGGCCCGCGGAAAATCTGAATGGAGCGAATTCAACAAAGAGGCGCAAGCGCAAATGATTCAAGAGATATGGATGCAAAGAAATTCGTCCGCCGCGCACCAGCATGACGAGCTGGCGGCTGCTACGTTGAAATCTTTGCGCACCAGAAAAAATACGCGCCCGTCACGATCCCTGTGAAGTAAGAAGATGTGCTCATCTTTGCGGAGAGACGATCAAGAACGGAACAAAATAAAACCGCGCCTCGTTTCCCATCAATATATTTCTTCCAACTTATTGCACAGGAGACGTTACTGATGAGAAAACTGTTTTTGATACTGACAGCAATCGCAACAATGCTTGCCTTCGCCGCATGCGCCCCCACGAGCGCGCCGACCAGCCTCTTTACGGGCGAACCCGCCCCAACTTGTCCCAGCCCGGGCGCGGACACGAATCTGCTGACCAACGAAGAGCATGGCTACTGTCTGCTGTATCCCGCAGAGTTCAGCGTAAATTATCCGCCCGAAAATTGTCCCACTTATGCCCTCGACGCCGCGGATTGCCAGGTAGTAACTTTAATCGGGACGAACAATTCTTCGATTGTATGGATTTCTGTGGAGGATGCCGAAGGCCGCAGCGCCAGTGATGTGGCGGATGCAGATATCGCTGAACTGGGTCCAGATTTCAACATCCAACGCACCCAGCTTACAATGGGCGGCGAGCCGGCAGTCCTGATGGATGGTCTCCCCGGGCAGGACACTGTGCGCAAGGTGGTGATCATACATAACGACCTGCTGTACGCGCTGGCTTTCACACCCTGGGACACGAAC
>VFKQ01000113.1 GCA_009885445.1 Anaerolineaceae bacterium
CCGTTGTGGGCGCGGAGGAGGGCGCGGTGGTCGCTGGCGCGGTGGTGGTCGTCGTCGTCGTCGCGCCGGTTAAGAAGGGCATCGGGTCAAGATAGCCTTTATACGGGCCGGTGGTTTCGACGGTGCGTACCCCGAAATGCAAGTGCGGGCCGGTGCTGGCGCCGGTGTTGCCGCTCAGCCCAACCACGTCGCCGACGTTGACGGATTTTCCAACGGTCAATGTGGATTGCTGAACCATGTGCGCGTAATAAGTGAAATAGGTGGAGCCGCCATCTTGATGTTTCAACTTCACATAGTTGCCATAACCGCCATCTTCAAAACCAACTTTTTCCACGGTGCCGGATGCGGCGGCCATGATTGGCGTTCCCTCGGGGATGCCGAAGTCAATTCCATTGTGGCCGGCGTAGCCCCACTGCGCGTAAAAATCGGGGTTTTCTCCGAAATATTGTGTGATCGGTCCGTTCAAAGGGTAATTGAGTTGAAGTGTCATTTGTCAAATCCTTTCGTCGTTGGGATGCGCAAATTATATGCCAGTTCAATCAAAAAGACAAAGATTGCGCGACACCTTTCCATGGCTTTTGCAAAGCCCAAAAACTTTCAACACGAATTTCGCGAAGGGGCGAATACCGCGAATTTCTGTAGGAGTTACGCAGTTGAAGAGCGGATAGAGTAAGGCTAAGCAAAACCCCAAGAACTAGGCGCGAATTTTGCTAACGCTTCGCGCGCGAATTATTTAAAAAATTAGCGGAAATTCGCGTAATTTGCGGCTAAAAGATTTTGAACCGCGTAAGTCCTATTCTGCTTAATTCATTCGTAAAATTAGCCAATTCGTTTTATTCGCGTTCCAAGAACGAAAGCTACAGATTGGCATCACTTACAAATGTACCGCTACCCAAATTAGCAGGCCCGCGCGGGTTTTTTTGCCGAGGCGCAGAAGCAGTATAATTTTTAGCATGAAACGTTTAACCTGTATCGCTCTGATCGCGTTGACCGTGTGGGGGGGTTCCAAAACAACCTCCGTGAACGCCAGCCCGCCAGCACAACCCTCCGCCGCCACGGCCTACGAATTAATCGAGGCGGTGAATAATCTGCGCACCTCGCAAGGCCTGGCCCCTTATTCAATTAATTTCACATTGATGAATGTAGCGCAGGCGCATTCGGATTATCAGGCCGCCATCGGCTCGGTGACTCACTACGGACCCGGCGGGAGTAGTCCCTCTCAGCGCGCCCTCGCGGCGGGCTACCCCGTAGCGGGTGACCTGAGCCTGGGCGGATTCTACTCTGAGAATATTATGGGCGGCTCCAATTTGAGTGCGCAATCGCTCGTCAATGCGTGGAGCGGCGACGCTCCGCATTTGGGCACGATGACCTCGCCTAACTTAACCGAAGTGGGCGCGGGCGTGGCTTGCGCTGGAAGTTCTTGCTATTACACGCTAGACGCCGCGCAGTCCACCGGCGGACCGATTGTCTACACCCCGGGCGTAAACGTCACGCCCGGCAGTGGAGCCACCAGCATTGTCGTTTTCCCAAACACGCCTGAAGCGGATGGCTCGATCAAGCACAGCGTCCGTGCTGGAGAAACACTGTGGACGATTGCGCAAGCTTATGGCGCGAGCGTGGATGACATTGCGAAGCTTAATCGTATATCAGCGACCACTGTGATCTATGTGGGCGACGTGTTGATTATCCGCGCGGCGGTTTCATTGCCCAGCGCAACTGTCTCGCCCACCAGCACAATCGCCGCCACGTTTACGCCCTTCGTTTTTTGGACGATTACCAACACGGCGCACCCGACCTCCACGCAGCCCGCGCCGTCCGCAGTGGATAGCGCCGGCGGAAATCTCGTCGTAATCATCATTATCGTGGCCGCTTTTGTTCTGGCTGGTGTGCTGACTGCGGCAAGTGCGCGCAAGAGAAATACGTAAACAGGTAAATATGTAGACAGGTAGACAGGTAAATATGTAAACATGGAAATACGTAAACGCGGAAAACACATTTCTGTACCACTTGAGGAGGTAAGTATTATGAATGAAATAAAAATTGACGCACTGCTTCCCGCAGAAATTGCGGAACGCGCGGAGGCGATTGGTGTGCGCAAGGCGGGCATGCCTTTTTTTACGATGTTTATGCTGGCGGTGCTGGCAGGAGCGTTTATTGCGCTCGGCGCAATTTTCTCCACCACAGTCGCAGCGGGTGGGCTGGCCGTTACAGGCGCGGATGGGAGCGTGCAGTTTACGGCGAGTCTGCCATACGGATTGAGTCGCCTGGTGATGGGGCTGACGTTTTGTCTGGGCTTGATTCTGGTTGTGTTGGCTGGCGCAGAATTATTCACCGGCAATAACTTGATTGTCATGGCCTGGGCCAGCGGAAAAGTGACTGGACGCGCACTGCTCAGAAATTGGGCGATTGTTTATGTCGGCAATTTTGTCGGAGCGCTGGGCACGGCGGTGATGATGTTTATCACGCGCCAATATACCTTTGGCGCAAACGTGGTGGGAATCAACGCGTTGAAGATTGCGGTGGGCAAAGTGGAATTGGAATTTTGGCAGGCGTTGGCTTTGGGCGTGTTGTGCAATGCGCTGGTTTGTCTGGCCGTCTGGCTGACGTATGGCGCGCACAGCACCGTGGATAAAATTCTGGCAATTATTTTTCCGATCACCGCTTTCGTGGCGGCGGGTTTTGAGCACAGCATTGCCAATATGTATTTTGTGCCGTATGCGTTGCTGATTCGTAATTTTGACCCGGGCTTTACTGCATCGGTTGCTGAAAAAATTCCGCAGTTAGAAAGCCTGACTTGGGGCGCGTTCTTCCTTAACAATCTTTTGCCGGTGACAATCGGAAATATTATTGGCGGCTCGGTGCTAGTGGCCGCGGTGTACTGGTCCATTTTTTTGCGGGGCAATAAGAAATAGTTTACTTAATGCCCGTCTATTTTTTGCCACGGATTACACGGGTCTCCACAGATAAGGTTTAGCTCGAAATAAAAATTGCGCCGACAGTTGTCGGCGCAATTTTGTTGGTCTCGAAAAGAACCTTACAGGGATTGCAAATATTCGAGCACAGCCTGAGCTTCGTCGCCGCCCATTTCGGCATGACGTAACAAAGGAATACCATGCGGGCCGGGTTTGGTGGCCGCGCCCGAGTCGGCTTGAATGATCGCGCGGACTACATCTAATTTGCCGAGCATGGCCGCGCAGAAAACATCCATGCGCGCACCGTGGGCCAGAAGGAAGTTGGCAATCTCTTTGCGGCCCATGTGTGCGGCGGCTCCGAGCGCGGTCTCCCAATCGCCACCGCCCCAGTCCCAGGCCGCGTTGACCAAGGCTGGCTCGTCAGCAAGCAACTCTTTCACGCGTTCAAAATCTCCGTGCGCTTTGGCGACGAATTCCTCCACGAGCGCGGAGGGCAGGGCGGGTTTTTTGTCCATGAATTTTTCCTTTAATAAAAGTGGGTGATTATCGCCCAACTATATCAGAATGGAGTTCGATTTTTGAGTTGTGCGCCACTGAATATGTGGTTAAATTGAGCCATTCAATTAAAGGAGTATTCAAATGCCATTGGAACGCAACGACTTTTTTAAATTAGGCGATAAATTTGCGACCGTGATCGGCACGGACGTGCAAGTGGGTCAGCCGGCCCCGCACTTCACCTCCGCCGCGCAAGATTGGAAGCCCGTAGACCCCATCGCTGAGTCGCGCGGAAAGATTGCGATTCTGTGCGCTGTCCCTTCACTGGATACCGACACCTGTGACCGCGAAACGCGCCGCTTCAACGAAGAGGCATCCAAGCTCAACGATGACATTGTCATTTGGGTGGTCAGCACAGATTTTCCATTTGCTCAAAAACGCTGGTGCGGAGCGGCGGGCGTGGATCGTGTGCGTGTTGTATCAGATGTACTCGACGCAGAGATGGGAATCAAATATGGCCTGCTGGTGAAAGAGCGACGTTACTTGCGCCGCTCAGTTTTCATTGTGAATCGCGAAGGCATTCTTTCATACGTGGCCTATATGCCCAGTAATAGCGTTGAACCGAATTATGAAGAAGTCATCGAAGCCGCAAAGCAGGCGCTCAAATAAATCAATCAACTGAAAATTAATTAAAAAAATATTGACGCCCATTAATGGGCGTCAATATTTTAAGGAAACTGCATGCCCTAAACCATTGCGTTATGGTTCGCATGTGGAGTAATATACAACATTCCTTTTCATTGGAGATCATTATGAAGTTATGCGTCTTGTCTGATGAAACATTTGATGATTACAATCCTGCGCCGTTCTTAAAAGATTTTGATTACGATGAAGTATATGTAAAAAAACCAGCGCTTGATTTTATGCGCGACCTCATTCAGAAAAAAAACTATGACGTCTTCTTGAATCTATGTGATGGCGGCGTGGATGAAGATGAACGCCCGGGCGTCGATCTGGTGCAGGCGCTCGAAGAATTAAATCTTCCATACACAGGCGCAGACCCACAGTTTTACAATCCGACTCGCGAACGTATGCAGGAAGTAGCAGACTCGCTCGGCGTGGGTTTCGCACAGGGCTTCCGCGCCACGTCGCTTGATCATCTTGAGCAGGCTGAAAAATTGCGCTACCCATTAATGGTCAAGCACCCGCTTAGTTATGCAAGTCTCGGCATGACTCGCGATTCGCGCGTGGAAAATAAAGAGCAGTTATACCAACAGACCGAACGTCTGTTGGTATTATTTGGAAGCGCGCGCGTCGAAGAGTTTATCGAAGGACCCGAATACACCTGCTTGGTGGTGGATAACCCCGACGACCTTTCCAGCCCCATTGCATATCCGCCCGGCCAGGTGGTGTTCACTGGCGGCGAAACATTTCAGCACACCGATGTGAAATGGATTCAATATCCCGAGATGACCGAAGTGAAAGACGCGGCATTGATTGCGCGCATCGCCGAGATGAGCATCAAAATATATCTTGGCCTGAACGGCACAGGCTATGGCCGCACCGATATTCGCATGGCGCCCGATGGTGAGCTGTACATGCTCGAGATTAATCCAAACGCCGCCATCCTCTACAAGCCCGAAGAGTTTGGTCCTGCCGACATGCCTATCACGTATCACCCCGATGGCTACCCGGGTTTCTTCGATAAGATTTTCCGATCCGCGCTTGCGCGGCAACAACTGCGCACGGCAGAAAAAGTTTAACTGCCGCGCGCGAAACAGCATTGAGGTTGTATGAAAGTTTGCGTGCTTGCTGACGAGGTCTTTGGCGATTACTCGCCCGAACCCTATCTAAAGAATTACGAATGGAAGATGTACAACGTTCAGCGCCCCGCGCTGGAATTTATCCGCGATATATTGGCGCGCGAATCCTATGATGTATTTCTGAACTTATGCGACGGTATGGCCGACGAAGATCGTCCGGGTCTGGATGTGGTTCAAGCGCTGGAGACTCTCGGCATCCCCTTTACCGGACCGGACAGCGGGTTCTACTCTCCGAGCCGCGACCAGATGCAGGCGGTTGCGCACGAGATCGGCATTGGCTTTGCGCGCGGCATGACCGTCAACCAGGGCGAAGATATTAAGCAGGCGGTGAAGCGCGCGGGCTATCGCTATCCGCTGATGGTGAAGCATTATGAAAGTTACGGAAGCGTGGGCATGACGCGCGATTCGCGCGTCGAGAACAGCGACCAGTTACAGTTCCAGTTTGATGCGTTGTGCGCCAGCTTCGGCGGCGCAAGGGTGGAGGAATTTATCGAAGGGCGAGAATTCACCGTGCTGATCGTGGATAACCCCGACGATTTGTCGCGCCCGTATCTGCATCAGCCGCTCGAAATCATTTTCCCCGTTGGTGAGACGTTTAAACATTGGAAGCTGAAATTTGATGACGATCTTGATATGGATCTGGAAACCGTCAGCGAGCCTGTGCTGGCCGAGCGGCTCAAAGACATGGTGGAAAAAATGTATCTTGCGCTGGGCGGAACGAGCTATGGCCGCGCCGACATCCGCATGGATGCGGATGGCAACTTGTACATGCTTGAACTGAACCCAGGCCCGAGTATATTAAATTCAACGGTAGAAATGACTTCCGCTGATTTCATGGTGGTGGAAGACCCGCATGGGGCGGATGGATTTTTGGATAGAATTTTTCGCTCGGCATTGGTGCGTTTTCACAATAAGGTGGCGCTGGCTCATTGAGCCGCTGACCAAACCCCGTGCGTCAAAAAAAGCCGACTCGTCAGAGTCGGCTTTTTGGTTATAGCTTCTGCGCCATGCGTTTATGGCGTAGGCCAGGTAAGCTCGGGATAGTCGTCAGTTGGGGCGAGTGGCAGAAGGAATTTTTCGCCTTTGAGTGTGGTATTGAAGAAGGCGATCAAATAGTCGTTGACAATTTTCACCACGCGCGGACCGGCGATCGGCCCCTTCAACCCCAGTTGCGGAGCGAGTGGCGTGAGCAGGGGTAAGTCGGAAAAGTCGTAATGGCCTGCGCCGGCAATGACGAAGATGCCCAGCGGGTTTTTCAAATTTGGATACAGGTCGCCGAGCAGTTCGTTATTGCGGCTGGTGGTTCTGCCAGCCCACTCTTCGCTGAACATCAGCAGGGTTTGTTGAGCCAGGCCGCTATTTAAAACATCAATGGAGATGGGGCGCAGGAATGGGTCCATGCCGAGAACGGCGATACAGCGCGGGTCGCGGCCGCAAAACTCGATGACTGCCCCGCCGCCGGTGGAGTGGCCGTACGCTCCGATGCGATTCAGGTCAACGGCCTCGGTCGGGATTAATTTCCCAGCGTTGAGTTGGTCAACAACGTAGGACAAGTCATCGGCCCACTGGTCCACAAGTGCGCGCGCGATGGGTTCGTATTCTTCATTCGTCATGCCCTCGGATTCAGGAAGCGCCTCGGGATTATTTTTTGCGGTTGTGCCATCGGGGAAGACGGTGATGACCGCGCCGTAGGTATGTTGTACGCCGATGACGACATAACCCTGACTGGCCAGCTGAATCATTTGGTTGCTGTTTTGTGCGGCGAAACCATTCCAGCCGTGCGAGAAGATGATGACGGGGAAAGGTTTGCCAGCGTCAGTTAGGGCTGAGTTTTTATAGGCGGGTGTAACTGAAAGTGCCAGGTGATCCATAAAATAGGGCGGCAGTTCGAGGATGTCTCCTGCAATGGCGCGCGCATAAACATGCGCATCCTGCATCCACGGCGCATGGACATCTTGCGCCGTGGGCGACGACGGATACCAAACTTGGATCATGAATCGGCGCGACTCGTCTTTGCCAGAATACAACTCTTTGCGTGATGCGTCGGTCAGCTCGAAAATTTGTGTGCCCACTTGATATGGGCCGGAGGGTGTATCAAGTTGAACGACAGGCAAAACGTAGGGTAAAGCTGTCGAAACAGCAAGCCCGATAAAAGTGAGGACAGAGCCGGCGGCCCACCAGCCGCGAATCGGCAGGATGGGGCGAGTCGAATCTAGTAAGGCGGGCAGGCTGTGGAGCGCGAAGGCCGCAGTCAAAACATAAAGCGGAATCATTTGCCAGCGATAGCCTTCGATGGCGAGATGTGCCAATACGACCAATGTTGCAATGAGCGGCAAGGCTTGCAGGGTGCGCGCTAATTGCGGTGATTGAATGTTGAAGAAGCGCGATAGTAAATAGGCGACGAGCAGGAGGGGTAAAAAGATTTCAAGCGGACGCATGGTTGATTTCGACCGCGGCTGTGTTGAGGCGGTCGGCTCCTTCTTTGTAGGCTTGGGCAAAGGCTGTGTACATGATCAGGCTGGAGTACATTGTGTATGCGGGCAGTGCGAGCGGAAGCAGGCAAATGAAAACGATGGTGATGAGCGCGAATTGAATCGCGAATATCAGGCCCGTGCTGACGACCATATAGATGAGGAAAGCGATTAAGAAGCCGCCCCAGTTGGCGCGAAAGATCGGCCACCACTCGCGGATGCGGAAACCGGCCTGTAATTCATTGTGAACAACGGTGTGCGTTTCTGCCGCTGGCAGAATCACGGAAATTGCCAGAAGGAAAGGCGTAAGCAAAAGAAAGAAGACGAACATCAACGGGATGGACAAAAGCATGAACTGCTCTGAATTCGCGCCCCCATTTTGAGAAAGTGTGGGGAATAGAAATACGCCAAACATGAGTGTGCCAATGATGAGCAGGAATGGCAAAACATAAACCATGCGCACCACGAAAATGTAAAATCCATCCTGCAACATCGCGCCCCAATCGTCCCATTCCAGCATCTGCGGTTTTTGGCCCGCGTTTACTTGGCGCATAATCCGTGCCATGTAGCCGCTGATCAGGAGCATGGGAATAATGGGCACAATGAACATACTCAGTGAGACTAGTGTGCCGATTAAAAAGTTTCGGCGCGCCTGCGCATCAGTGAACGGAAAGGTAAGCAGGTGGTTAAGGTCGAGATTGTTGAGCATATATCTCCTGTTGAAGAAATTAAATTTGAGTGAGCGCGATTCCAAACACGGCCACGAAGTGTGCGGCGGCGCCGAGTAAAACAAAAATGTGCCAGACTTCGTGAAAGCCGAATATGCCTGGCTTGAAGTTGAAAATTTTTGTGATGTAGACCACTGCGCCAAGCGTGTAAATGATTCCACCGGCGAGGAGCCAGCCCAGCACCCAGGCGGGGAGCGTTGCGAGCATTTGTCCGATGGCCGCGATGCTCAACCAGCCCATCGCAATGTAAATGCCCGCGTTCAACCAACGCGGCGCGCGGATGAAAAATATTTTCAGCGTGATGCCGATCACGGCCAGCGACCAGACGATGCCGAGCAGGCCCCACTTCCAAAAACCTGTGAAGGCATTGATGCAAATCGGCGTGTATGTGCCAGCGATGAGCAGGTAGATGGCGGCGTGATCGATCTTGCGAAAAATTTCGAGCGTCTTGTCTTTGACGTTTACCATGTGATACGTGGCGCTCGCAGAAAACATGGCAACCAAACTCAGGCCATAAATGCTGAGCGAAATAATTTTCGTGGGCGTGTTTGCGCCAATGACCAGCAGGGCAATCAGCCCGATGAGCGCAAGTATTGCGCCGGCCCAGTGCGTTAAACTATTTACGGGTTCACGAAGTTTTTTTAACAAGACTACCTCTTGGTTGCGAGAATGAGGAGCAACCGTCCAGATTGTACTTCAAGAATTTTTGTTGTTGTATCGAAGCCCGCTTTTTCAAATGGCGTTGCCCACTGTTTTAGAAATTGATTCTGCGCCTCAAGCGGACTCTGGCCCGTGACTCGATAGAGCCAAGTGAGCAGTCTGCTGTTCGGCCACGCGGCAGGCAGGACGATGAGGCGGCCTCCGTTGCGAAGGACTCTGTGCGCCTCTGACAATGTGCGCGGGTCGAGAATGTAGGGCGTGGGAAAAGTGGCGATGAGGCTGTCGAAAGATTCGTTGCGAAAGGGCAGGGCTTGCGCAACGGCGCGCGCGAGTTGACCGCGATACTGTCCGTGTTGAATCAAACGTCGGCGGGCGAGGCGGGCCATCTGTGGCGATTCGTCTATCGCGGCTGAATCCGCTCTGAGGGCGGCGAGGGCGCGTTGTAAATGGCCTGGACCAAATCCCAGTTCGAGGATGCGCGTCCCGCTGATTTCGGTCAGGGCGGATTTTGTCCACGTGTTCCAGTGGCCAAATGAAACTGCCCACGAGACCAGGTCGTAGAAGATTGCGAGGCCGTGGTAGAGATGATGAAAGAAAAATGCGAGCAGGCGCTTGAGCATAAAACAAAAAGGGTTTGGCCTGACGGTCAAACCCTTTTTTAGTGTTGGAGGCGCTTAGGCGGCGGTGGAACTGCCGTCTGACTTTGCGCCGGTTTTGCGCACGGCGTCGATGGCGCTTTTGCCGCGCGTTTTGACGTCTTCGTAGGCGCTCATTCCGCGGACTTTGACATCCTCGTAAGCGCTCGTGCCGCGGGTGCGCAGGTCTGCGGCGAGTTCGTCGGCACGGGCGCGGGCCTCGGCGGCGATTTCTTCGGCGCGTGCGAGGGCGGCTTCAGCCGAGACGGAGGCTTTGTCGCGCAGTTCAATGCTCTTGTCTTTAATCAGGGCGCGGGTTTCCTCGCCCGATTGCGGAGCGAAAAGCAGGGATACGACTGCGCCTGTGAGGCCGCCGACGATAAAGCCGACGAGAAATGCTCCAAATTCATCACGATCAGACATGTTGTTACTCCTTTTTTGTAATTAGTTGCGTTTGATACCCATTAATTCTAACACACGTTGCAAACCGGCCATGTAGCCATTAAGCTTAATCACAGGTTGGACAACGTTCTCGCCGAGGAATTCTGCGGTGCCGCGCAGGGTGTTGACGGTTTCATTCGTAGCCTGCAAGATGGGGCGGACTTCGTTTTGTAAAAGGTTAATCAGGCTGGCGATCTGGACGATTAAGATGACGAGCGCCACGCCGATGACGAGGGATTCGAGCGCCATGAAGATGAGGAAGACATCGCGCAGACGGCTGACCCATTCGGCGTCGGTTGCTGGGCGCAGAAGAAAAATCACTGCCGCGACAATCCCCGCAACAATTGCAAAAATAACAATGGAAGCGACAATAATCATGTTGCGCTGGCGTTTTTCGGCTTCGCGCTGGGCGGCGAGTTCTTGAGCAGATAGTGTGTATGGGTTTGTGTTTGCCATGTTGAGATTATATCATCCGCGCCGCAGGTTCAAGAGTCTTCGAGCAGGCGCACGGCCAATTGCATCCAGCGCGCGTGACTGTGAACGAGGACGGCTTCGTCGGTGCGGCTTTGTGTGTCCAACAGCCATTCGAGCAAGTGGTAGGCGGGCAGAAAGGTGGGGTGGATTTCCAGCGATTGTTTAAGCAGTTTCTCCGCCTCGGCCTCATCGTAATTTTGCAGGGAAAGGCGGGCTTGCTGAAACAGCTGAATACATTTTTTGAGATCGGCTTCAAAATTCATATGTGGTTCCTGATTTATTTAGTCGCTCAGCGAGCGGGTTACGGGTTTGCGCGGCTTTATTATATGCTCATTTTTATCCGCGAATTTTCGCCAGGCTTGGCGAAGATACAGACAGGTTGGCGAAAATTCGGGTTGATTGGCGGAAGCGGCCTGATAGAATTGCAGTCAAAGCCGGAGAACAACTTATGTCACTCACAATTGTACAACTGATGGAAAAAATGCCGACCGCGTTCCTGCCCGAAAAAGGGCAGGGCGTGGGGGCCGTCATTCACTTTACTTTTACTGGGGTCGAAGCGGGTGACTGGAGCGCCGTGATTAAAAATGGTCAATGCGCCGTGACTAAAGGGCTTCAGCCCAAAGACGCAAACCTGTCGTTGACCGTTGACTCGGGTGACTTCATCAAACTCTTCACTGGCGAGTTGGACCCGATGCAGGCCTTCATGTTGGGCAAGCTCAAACTGGGCGGCGACATGAATCTGGCGATGAAGCTCGTGCAGATGTTTCGAATCCGCTAGCCCGTTTCAAACTGCGGGGGTTTTTTTAGGCCCGGCTGAGGGCAAATTTAACGGCCTCGTCCAGGCTCATCCCGTGGCCGCGATTCCAGGCTTGTGTAAACTCAGTCTCGTTTGAATTTTTCTTTAGGTCAGCCACCTCCTGATCGTAGGCGACTTGTTCGGGAGGTGTCATAGTGATCTTGATTTTTTCGCGCAATGCTTCTGCCGCGCCAAAGAGCGTAGCGGCGCGCTCGCTTTGTTCGCGGGCCTTGGCAATAAAGGCAAAACATTCGAGTTGATGCGCTATTGCCGCGCGGTGGCCAATACGTTGCCACACCGGAATCGTCTTGCGATAGCCGGCCTCGGCAGAGTCCAGCTTTCCTTCGTAGCGGTCCATGTGCGCGAACTCGCTATGAATCATGGTGGCGCGATGCACATCCCCCATTTCATTAAACATCGGTAGGCATTTTTCAAAGCGTTCGCGCGCGGTGACAAAGTCACGGCGGAACATGGCTCCGCGCCCGGAGCTGAAGTAGGCCATTAGTGAGCCCCAGTTATTTTCGCTTTCGTTCACCAGGCGGATGCTCTCATTATCGTATTCTGCGGCTTTCACAAGATCATGCGAAGCCAGAGCGGTCACCTGAGCCATGAGTCCTAACGCCATGCCCAAGCTAAAGTTATTGCCGCTTCTGCGCGACAATGCAATGACCTCGTCCATCGTGCCCAGGTTCTCCGGGGAGAAGTCGCCCGAAAACATTCGCGCCGACACTGTGAATCCCAGCACCAATGCGAGCATTCTTTCGTTGCCCAACTTACGCAGCAGGGGCACGCACTTCGCGCTGGTTTGCACCGCCAGTGGGTTGTCGCCTTGCGAATAAGCCATGATCACCAAATTGCCCAGTGCATTGGCGTAGTTCTGCTCTCTGCGTTGCGCCGCATCAGTATCTGCAGGCGCGCCCTGCTTCTCTGCGCGCGCGATGGATTCGTTGGCCCATTGAATGCCCTCGGCGTTGTGTGAGCGGCGAAATATGAATGCGCTGAGGTAATTTATGAAAACCAGCGCGGCATCCAGGTCGTTATCCAGCGCCCATTCAAAGGCCGCGCGAAAATTATCATATTCCGCTTCCAGTTTTGGAATCCACTTCATCAACTCGTCGGTGTCCATTTTGGGGCCGGCTTCTTCTGCGAAGCGCAGGAAATAATCAAGATGCGCTCTTCTTGTTTTTTCAGTCTCGCCGGCATCCAACAGGCGGTCGCGCGCATATTGGCGAATCGTTTCGAGCAGACGGTAACGCGCCGCGCTTCCGCTTTCGTCCACCGTCACCAGCGATTTATTAACCAACTGGCTGAGCAGGTCCAGCATATCTAATTCGCCGCCAATGGCCTCCGCCGCCTCAAACGTCCAGCCGCCGGCAAATACTGAAAGCCTGCGCAACAAAATTTTTTCGCCCTCACTCAGAATGTCGTAGCTCCAGTCTATCAGCGCACGCAAAGTTTGTTGACGGGGTAGCGCCGTGCGTCGTCCGCCGGTGAGTAGTTTGAAACGATCATCGAGACGCGTGGCGATTTGCTCCACGGTAAATACCGAAATGCGCGCGGCGGCCAACTCCAGGGCTAGTGGAATGCCGTCGAGGCGTCGGCAAATTTGGGCGAGGGAGGATGCGTTGACGTCGCTCAGCTCGAAGATTGGATTCGCCGCCCGGGCGCGGTCCACAAAAAGTTGCGCCGACTCAAATCCCGCCACCGCTTCGCGCGTCACGTCGGCCGGGTCGGGCGACGAGAGCGACGGCACCCGAAAAATGGCTTCGCCGCCAATGCCCAGCGCCTCGCGACTGCTGGCCAGGATTTTCACCTGCGGCGCGTTGTGCAAAATTTGTTCGGCCAGTTGCGCGCAGGTCTCCACCAGATGCTCGCAATTATCAAAGATCAACAACATATTTTTCGAGCGCAGGAAGTCAATCAACATATTGTTGAGCGGCATGCCGGGTTGTTCGCGCAAACTGAATATGGCCCCCAGCGCCTGCGGGACGAGATGAGCGTCGGCGATGGAAGCCAACTCCACCAGCCAGACTCCGTCGCTGTATTGCGAGATCACTTCGGACGCCAGCTGAAGCGACAGGCGCGTTTTGCCCGTGCCGCCCGGGCCGATCAGAGTCAGCAGGCGCGCGCCGCTCAGCTTTTGACTCGCCGCTTGAATTTCATTTTCGCGCCCGATGAAGCTGGTCAGTTGTGTGGGCAGGTTGGTGTTGACTGCCGAGTCTGTGTGCAGGGCGGGGAATTCGTTTTGCAGACCCGGCGCATTGACTTGAAAAATATGTTCAACTCGCGATAACCCTTTGAGGGCGTGCTCGCCCAAATCGCCCAGTGAAATATTTTCTGATAATTGGTCGCGGATTAATTGCGCAGTGACTTCTGAAATTAAGATTTGTCCGCCGTGCCCCGCAGACATGATGCGTGCGGCGCGGTTCAGCGTTGTGCCGTAATAATCACTTTCACGCAGTTCAGCCTCGCCGGTGTGGATGCCCATGCGCACTTTCAAATGCAAAAATGAAGGATGAGAGATGAAGGATGAAGCCGCGTTGTCCGCGTCTTTATTCATCTTTCCGCTTTCATCTTTCATTTTTTCGATTCCGCGTTGCGCGTTGATAGCGGCATTGACCGCGTCCAGCGCGGTTGTGAACACTGCATGAACTCCGTCACCCGTGGTTTTGATAATGTGTCCATGCTGAGATTCGATGGCTGTCTTCAAGATCGAATCGTGCTTCGTCAACGCCGATTTCATCGCTTCGGGATGTTGCTCCCAAAGTTTGGTTGACCCTTCAATGTCGGTGAAGAGGAATGTGACGGTGCCTGAGGGAAGTGTACTCATTGTTCTTTCTGTGCTTTCTAAATCCTATTTTACTTCTCTTTTTTGTCAGATTGCATACCTGATCCACGCACCTGCCGCTAAGAGAGCGTTTCTTAAGTGCTTTTTGTACACGGATTACGCGGATTTCAAAGATGCTCACGGAAAAAGCATTTAAAAAATCTGTGTTTTTCTGCGCGTGAAGCGTCCGTGAAATCCGTGTACTTAAGAAACAGTCTCTAAGCGCGGAAATCACCCTGCGCAAGCACAAAATAAAAAGCGCGCCCTTGCGAGCGCACTTTTTCTCTTTGCAAATATATTCTGTAACCCGGGTTAGGGGCGAGGCAACCCGTCTGTACCTTTGTCGTCACTCTCGTTAGTGAGCGGCATGCCCATGCCCACGGGCATCATCTTGGTTTTTTTAGGCGTGCTCTTTTTCTTGGGGGTACTTTTCTTGGGAGCGGTTTTCTTTACCACGCGCTTCTTGGCGGCGGTTTTCTTCGGAGCAACTTCTTTGACGACACGTTTCTTGGCAGTGACCTTCTTAGGCTTGCTCTTCTTGGGGGCGGCCTTCTTAGGCTTGCTTTTCTTGGGGGCGCTCTTTTTAGTAGCCATTGATTTACTCCTTATAAAAAATGATGCGGATGGGTTCTTGCAAAGCAAGAATACCACAATTTCGCATGTGCGCAAAACCTAAATTGGCGATTTGCCATCCGCGTTTTATTTTTCGTAGATGACCAGCGGCAGAAGATCCCCGTACATGCGGCACACCGGTGACGGCGGCGACTCCAATTGACTCATTAAAGCCCGCGCCCGCTCCTGCACCGAGCCGATCAGGTTCATTATGTTCATGGTCCTTAACGCTCCTTCGATTTTCAATGTATCGAGAATTGCTTTTGTAAATACGCCGTGGCCCATGTCTGCATTCCCCTCTTTTGCGCTCTCCTCACTACGCGCGGCATTCAGGATGTACATGCCGTTTTCGTTGATGGCGTAAATGCGCTTGGCAATTTCATTCGGGTCCAATCCCTGGTTCAACCCTTGAGCCACAGCGCCGCCAGCCAGCCCGGAGTGACATGCGTCTATGGCCAGAATAATATTTGCCGGGACCGAAGTGATAATTTTTCCAAGGTCGATCAAGGATAACCCGGTGTTCATTAGCTCAGAGGATGTATATTTAATATCATGATTCGCAAAATAGAGGTCTGACTCGCCGGTGTAGCGCACGCCGTGCCCGGATAAAAACACGAAAAGCGTATCGCGCTCAGATGGTTTTTTCTTGATTCTTCCAGCCATCTCCTTAAGTGCGTCCATGATCGCTTCTTTGGTCGCATGCGCATTCAGCAACTTTTTCGCTTCCACCGACTTGAACGCCTTGTTGTGTAGTTTTGCCTTTTCGTGCTCCTTATCGGATAGGGTGACCTTGCCGAAGGCATTGTACATGGCGATGGCATCCACATGGGCGTAGTGCAAGGGCTTGAGTCCGCCGTCTTTTTCGGTCCGTTCAAAGGTTGAGACACCTACCGCGAGCAAGTAGAGTATGCCATTCTCCAGCAAAGCCGGCGGCGGATTCTTCACCGTGGCTGACGCTCCTTTGTCCGCACCCACTTCGGGCGCGGTGTGACCGTTTGTTTTTTGGCGACCAGCCACCTTCGGCGCGGGACCTGTCAAGTCGTCACTGATCAGTGGGAGCGATTTTGCGCTGTCATTTTCTGCCAGAATTTTAAAGCGATTACGCCCGGGCAGGAGTTTCAACTTTACGCGATAGTTGGCCTGCGGCTTTTCGCTTGACCAGGCGAATTGTCCGTTTTGAATAACCCAGACGCGTTTGATTGGCTCGTCGGGATTAAGCGACTCCACTGTAAAGTTAAAGGTGACATGCGTATTGGTATGGATAATTTCTTTCCCGGTGAATTCAACGATCGGCGGCAGAATTTTTGCAACATCGACGCTGGGAATTGCAACGCCCTTCGCTTTGGCGCGCTCCTCACTGCCGTGCTCGATGACGGCTTGAATAATATCGGGGCGCAGGAAAGTTTTTATGAAGCGGTCACTCGGGAAATATAGCGCTTCTTTGTCCGCGCCGCGATTGATGTGATAACCAAACCGGCGGTCGCCGCGCTGACTGGCAGTGTAGTATCCGTTCTTTGTCCAGATGACCCACTCGTCATCGGAGCCGACAAAGAAATTCAGCGCGGGTTGCAGGTCCGTCATTACATTCTGTTCCACGTCTTCCAAATACCACAGCCGAATGATTTGATCGGCGCCAGCGCTCACCAGCCATTTGTCGCTGGCGGCGTGGCTGAGTACGCGCGCTTCATGCCCATTCAACATTCGCCACGGAAGTTTTGCATACGTCCCGTCGGCGCGGCGTGGGGCCACGCGAATGGTGCCGTCGGTCTCGCCGGTAACGATGGTCCGCTTTTCGGTGAACCCATAAGTCGTGGCGTGATACCAAAGCACATCCTCTTTATTTTTTGGGTCGGGTGTGCCGGTCAGCAGTGTTTCCACATCAGGCGCAGATAGCAACCATAAATTTGGTCCTTTACCTGATTTTTTACCTTTACGCCATTTTAGTTCCTCGTTCCCCGCCTGTCTTTGCGAACGTTGGAACAACTTGTTTTGGGGAATCGACAGTGTCGTGAGTTGCATATTGCGCAGGTCAAACATCCTTTGCAAAACAATACTGTTTTTATCGTCGTCATCAATCAGCAAATCTTCGTGGATGCCAATCCCGATTTGCTCCTGCTGATTAATGCCGACGGCGTGGATGACGCGTCCCAGCCCCTTGATGACTCCGCTCGCTTCGCCCTCGCTGTGGGCGGGATTCCAAAAATGAATGGCGTTTTGACTCCCTCCGGCGCTGACGGCAGTGCCGCCCTTCAATAATTCCACGTGGTGCGTCTTGGCGTCGTGGCCGTAATACGTGCTTTTCACGTGAAAGTGTCCCTGCACGTTTTCATACACCTTAACCTGCACCGGCGTATCGTCGCCTCTTTGTCCCACGATCAGTTGACTTCCATCTTGAGAAAATTTTAGCCGCCCCGGGCGGGCGTCACACGGCGTGGTTGAGACGAGCTTCCCGGAAAGGTCGTAACAATAAATTTTCTGCGTTGCATCATCGTCATCTCCCTCGCCAGTGATGACCGTGAACTCGCGGCTGACGGCCAGCCCCTGCGGCTTGACCGATAAATTCGTGACGGCTGTATTTTTCAGCTTGCCCGCGCGCGTTAAGTCAAACCATAAAAGCGCGCCCTGATACTCAGACTCTTTGTAGCGCGTGCTGGCCACGATTCGATAACCGCGCGACTTCCGGTCAATATCGGGGACGAATCGAAGGTAGGCGCCGACCAGCGCATCGTTCTTGTAAAGCGCGGCCTGTGCTCGTGGGGCAGGCGACTTGCCCGCGCACCCCAGGATTTTTTTGGTGTCATAGACCAAGACATAATTTTGGCGGATGGATTTTTTGGGGTTGCCAACCAGCGCAAGGTATTCGCCTTTCGGCCCCGCGCTGAAATCAATGTCCCAAAGAGTGCCCGCATAGCGAAATCTCGTGTGCAGATTTCCTGTGGCCAATTCGTAGACGCGCACATCCGTCTCGCGCTCGTCGTCAGTTTGTGTCCCTGCGGGATATAACCAGACAAGCGCAATCAAATATTTTCCGTCGGGGCTGAGGGTCATCGCCTCCACGCTTCCATCCTCCGACCCCTTGCCCACCTCGCCGAGCAACATGCCAATTTGTTTTTTTGTCTCCACGTCCCAAATGCGAATCGTTTTGTCGCGGCCTTTGCTGATTAATGTTTTCCCGTCCGCCGTGGCGAGCAGTTGATTGATGTAGGCTGTGTGCGAACCAGTCTCGAGTTTTAGAAAGGCTTCGTAGGGAATCGATTTGGTCATGGTGTCCTCACGGGCTGAAAAATTACCGGTTCAATTATTTGGCGGCAGGGCTTCACTTGCCAACGTCGCAAGTGAGCGATGCACCGGCACGTTCAAATATGCACTTCGAATCTCGCTCTCGGTGATTCTACTACTCCGCGCGCGCAATTCCGCTGTGGCGCGGGAGATTAATTCTCTGCTACGCGGGTCATCGTGCGCTTGCAATACACGAATGCAGGTGAGATAGAGCGCAAGAGGCAGGAGCTGAGTCTTTTCGTCGGGCGCGTCGTTCAAGAGCAAGGCTATCAACCCCTCGATATGCAACTGTGCCTGCTCCACATCGCCGGGTTCGGCGCGGGCTAGTAATAATTCTGCGAACGCGGCCTGCACTTCCAGCGTGGTCAATTCCTCGCCGAGATCTTGGGCGATACCGAGAGCGCTGGTGAGCGCCTGCTCTGCGGCGGGGAAGTTTTTCAGTTCCGTATGAATCAGCCCAATATGGAGCAGGGCCGCGGCCTCAGTGGAGCGGAAGCCGATCTCGCGCGTGACGGCCAGCGCGGCTTCGGCCCATTCGAGGGCGGGGGCGTGATTGCCCTGCGCGAATTCAATCAGCCCCAAATTATCCAGCACGACGGCCTCACTGCGGCGGTAACCAATCGAGCGGACCAATGCCAACGCCCGACTTGCCGCCCCGTTCGCCAGGTCATATTGACCGAGCAGACGATAGACCTCACCGCGATTAATATGGGCCGAGCCTTGTATGGTAGGCTCTTTGAGCTCCACCCCAATTGCAATGGCCTGCTCGGCATAAAAGCCAGCACCCATAAAGTCTCCCGAGGCAAGACTTAATTCGCTCATATTGATTAAGAGAGTCGCCTCAGCTGAACGGTCTCCGATTCTGTGGGCAATCTTTTGCGCTTGTTCGTAGTAGTCAATTGCTTTTGAAAACAGCGACCTGGCTTTGGCAACCAGCCCGAGATTGTTAAGCACATCTATCTCGCGGCGCAAATCGCCGGCCTGTTGAATCAAGGCGTGGGCCTGCTCCATTTGACTTGCCGCCGCGTCGTACTCACCGGCTTGCCAGCTCCACAACCCAAATTGCATCAGCGCGTTGTATTCGCCGCGGACGTAACCTTGCTGGCGGGCGAGCGTTAACGCATCTTCGAGTTGTTTGGGGTTGGAGGCGGCCTGACCCGCGAAAAACACTGCGCGGGTTTCGAGCAAGACTGCATCTACCAGCAAATCGGATGCGCGGGCGCGCGTGGGCGCATCGGATTCTATTTCTTGAATTGCGGCGCGCGCGCTAGTTTGGGCGGCGGCATATTCGCCGAGGTCGAATTCCATTTTTGAGCGGCGCGCGTACACTTGGGCGCGGCGCAGGGGCGCATCATCGAGATGCTCCGCGAGCAGGGCAAGTTCTTCGAGGTCGCGGCGCTGTTCGGTGTGTTTGCCCAATAGGTCATAGACCCGCTCCCGGCTAAGTAGGGTTTCGAAGCGCGGCAGGGCGTTCGCCTCGGCGGGCGAAATATCCAAACCGCGCTGGAAGTAATTGAGGGCTTCGTCGTTTGCAAAATTGGCGGCGGCTTGGTCTGCTGATTTTGTCAGATAGATGCGCGCCTTGTCTTGAACCTGTCCGAGTTCAAAATGGCGCGCCAGTTGCGGCGCGAGTTGGTCGAGCCGCTCGGGGTAGGCGCTTTCAAGATAGCGCGCAAATTGTTCGTGCAGTTTGGCGCGCGTGGCGAAGCCGAGACTTTCGTAACCCACTTCGTGCGTGACCAGATGTTTGAAAAGATAGGTCAACTCCGGCTCGGGTGCTTCGAGGGGCGTGAGGTCGAGGCGCTCGAGTTCGCGCAAATCTTTTTTGAGATGCTCGGCTTCGCCCAGCGTGGGATAGTAATTATGTAAATCGTCGAAGCGGAAGATGCGCCCGATGATGCTGGCAACTTTGAGGGTCAACTGTTGCGATGCGGCGAGTTGGTCAATGCGGCTGAGAATCAGGCTGTAAAGACTCGTTGGCAGGTCGAGCGTTTTGAGCGTGAGGCTGTCGCGCGGATCTATGCCGCGGTCGTGCATGTAGTTGAGCAGTTCTTCAACGTAAAACGGGTTGCCTTGCGCGCGGCTTGTAATGATCTCTATCAATTGTGGGGGAATCGCACCCTCGCGCTCTGGAAATAGCAGGAAGAGTTTTGAGCGAATGGCCTGCTCTGTTTCGTCCGCGTTTAATTCAGTTAAATTAATTTTGGTGAAGTGACTTATTTTTTCGAGACGCGCCAGGGCTTGTCCCTGTGGGTCTGTGCTGGCCGGGCGATAAGTGAGCAGAATTAGAACGGGCAGATTTTCAACGGCGCGCGCGATGAGTTCGAGCAGGTCAAGCGAGACCGCGTCGACCCAGTGCAGGTCTTCGAGCACCAGAATCAGTCCGCCGCCCTCGTCCGCGTTTTCGCGGGCGGCAGATTCGATGCAGCGAGTCAGAATCGTCTCAAGTTGCGCTTTGCGGTCTTTTGGCTGGAGGGCGCGGGTGAAATCATTGTCGGGCAAAGACAGGCCGAGCGCGGCGCCGAGCACGGGCAACGAATCTATTTGCGCGGGCGCGCGTTCTTCGAGTTCGGCCTCCAGTGAACGCACCTGCCGACGGAGCGGCGAAGAGGGGTCAATATCAAAGAATGCCATCCATATGGATTGCCAGACAAGGTAGGGTGTGTGCGTTCCATCTGATTGACAGGTGCCGCCGTAGCCGTTTAATTTTTTGCGGCGGGCCAGGCGGATGGCCTCGGCGGCGAG
>VFKQ01000301.1 GCA_009885445.1 Anaerolineaceae bacterium
AGCGCGAAGGCTTGCCTTTTATCCCTTTCATCCGTGGTTAAATTTGCCGATTCTCAAAACCGCAATCGGTTATCGACGGCAAAGCCGTGTCGAGATATTGTGACCGTGCACGGTATAGTCCCCTCAGCTTCTTGGGTAAATTCATCATGGACTCTGGGTGTTCCCAGTCAAGTGTGGCTTGAGCAAGGGCTGTTTTCTAAATACTTCCGACAAACTACTTCACTCCTTTCAGGCTGACCTTCAAAAAGAGCCGGTCATGTTTTTACGCATGACCGGCTCTTCGCTTTATTCTCCCGCGTCGTCCACCACATATTCATCGTCAATCACGCCATCGCCGTCCAAGTCCACGCCGAAGTAAATGCCTTCGGGGTTGTCGTCGCTCCACTCGGCGTAGTTAATGTAGACCAACGCACCCTCAGCGAGAATAATTTCTTCTGCGTAGAACTCATCTTCATATTCGTCGCTGATGCGCGTCAGGTAGAAGTTGAAAGCGCCTTCGCCGTTCAGTTTTTCGGCGTTAATCAACAGGTCGCCCGCCGCGCTATCCAGCCAGACGGTGATCGTCCCGCCACCGACCATATCCGCTCCGTAGACTTCAAAATAGTAATCGGCCTCGGCGTCTGGGTTTTCGATACCAAAAACGATGCTAGGCGACTCGTCCGATTCGGTTTCGTAGGCGATCATTTCGTCGCTGGGGTAGAAGTAGGCCGTGTCCACTTGACCCGGCTCAAGATAGATTCCCTCCAGGCCGATGCTGTAACCCGGCCCGATCAGCACAAGGTCGGTCAGAGTCTCTTCGCTGAGGTCACTGCCGTCAATCGAGATGGTCACATCCAGCGTGGCGGGCAGGCTGTAAACTGGCTCGGGCGCATTTCCGCTGGCGTCCATACGAAAGGCGGTGAATGACGCGCCCTCAATCTCGTTGACGATTTTGCCGTCCACATATCCCAGGCGGTTTCCGTTTTCATCTTCAATCAGAATATGACCTTCGCCATCCAGAAACACTTGATTCAGTGGCTGGGTTTGCGCGGCCAATTTTCCACCCCCCAATGAAAATCCGCCGCCCTCGCAAAATGGACAATCTTGCTGGGTCAGGCGCGCCGAGGTGGGCGTCAGGTCCAATGTGTAGGTATCGGCGTTGCCGGTATAAAGTTCAGATTCTACTTGCGGGTTAATCGAAGCCTCATACAACCATGAGTTATCGCGCGTATCAATGTATAGCTCGCGCGTTTCGCCCGGATAGTTATTGTCGTAGACCAGCACCGCAAACAAACCATCGCCTCTATCTTCCACACCAAAGGGCGTGATGGCGTGTCCGCCTGAGCCATCTTCTTTATAGATGCCAATCGTATACGTTTCGCCGTTCACATCCATCTGTTGCAGAACTTCCAAAATCTCCATCGGGGTGCCCGCGATCACGCTGGACGCCGTGGGGTCCACCACCTGCGTGGCCCACCAATAGGCAATCTCGCGTTGCAGAACCTCATCGTTAATATCCAAATCGCTGGCCAGTGTGCCGCCAAAATCTGCGGGCGAAATCTGTTCGGTATACATCATCATGCTGAGCACTGCCATGCCTTCGCAGTGACCGCCAGCCATGGCGCCGTTAATTTGCTCCATCCACTGCTCGGCGGGCGGCGTCAACACACACGTGTCACCATCCATGCGCGCACAGACGTCGTCACCGAACATGCGCCGCAATTCATCAGCGGTTAAATTGATCGCCGGAATATCATCGCCGTAATTGCTAAAACTGAATCCATTCTCTTCGGGACTAAATCCCAAATCGAAGACGACATCCCCAGGCTCCCCGGTCGCGATAACATCGCCTCCGGCCTCGCTCGTAGCGGGTTCCTCCGTATAGTAATCCTCCTCTGCGCCCCCGCAAGAGGAGATCAGCAGGCTTAGCGAAACAAGTAATGAGACAATAAACAGGTAACGTTGTTTTTTCATCAGGTGTCCTTTAATGTGAGATTTTCAATGCAGATGATTTTAGCCCAAACCCCCCCATGTAGACTTTGCGCTTTGCTTTCAATTCCCCGCGTCGAAAAGAAGAGATACTCTTATAATCCCATACCACCACAGACAGACGATGCGTCCGCCCATGCGGAACGAGCATACGCAATGTCTCCACCCACACCGCATAGATTTCTTTGCCAACCACATCTTGCAGGCTACGCTTGGATTTTCACGGCATTCTCTACTTCAAAATTATTATCTTTCATCACACAGACTCCCCCTTCCCATTTGGGAAGGGGGAGTCTGTGTCTGCCGAAGCAGGGCTGGGGGATGGGTCGCACTTCGCAATCTCTTTGCCAACCTCCCGCGCAGATAAATTTTTGTCTAAGCCGTGAATTCAACCTTTTGAATTGCCGTCTTCTCCACGCTGTAATATCTGATTTCCTTCTCCGCAACCCGAATCGCTTTGCCCATGCGTTTGTTTTTTGTGTTAAACAACGGATGCTCAAATAGTGTTCTTAACCGCGCAGGAATTTCGTCCGCCCGCGAGTCGGACATGGCAAAACAGACGACACAGAATTTTCTGTTCAGGTTCACCTTGCGCCAAAAATCCTGTTCGTTGATAGTGACAAAGGTTGGTTGATTCTCTTGTTGGAGTAAACTCGGGATGCTGTCGTCCTTGACCACCGAATTGGGACGCAGATCCTGGATGAAACAGACAGCCCCCTGATACCAGTGAGAGATTTGTTCTTCGATACTTCGACCAAGCAGTTGCTCGTCGAGAACGATCATCAGGCTGGCTCTAATTGGGGTAGAGTTTTAACGAACTGAGAGGCAATCAACTGGACTGCTTCAATCACCGCCTCGCGTGAAACCCTGTTGCGATAGCCCGCTACAATTTCATCCATGCTCTCGCCCGCCGCTAAACGGTCAAGAGTTCCAGTGATCTCAATGCGCGTGTACTTAAAGGTGGGACGACCCCCGCATACCCCAGGCGCGCGCACCACAAACTTCCCAAGCGGATAGTATTGATAAGGCTCTTTGTCCATTGTTTCAGTGATCAAGTGTGTCATTTTTATTCTCTCTTTCAAACTTGGGATGATTATAAAAACGTATCTTGATTCATGCAAGTGACCCTATATGCACGCAAAGGTTGTCACCCGATTCAGACTTCGGAAATCTTTAAGAGGGTTCTCCGTTTTAGGCGCATCCAGGGAGATTTCCGAAGTCTTTAAGCCGAGTTTCTGAAATGGTTTGCATGCACACGGCCCCATCCGCCGTCAGCGTCCTCAGCAATTCCAAGTATAATCCGCAAACTATGCCACGCGAATACCACTTCAAATGGGAATGGGACCTCGACTCCTCGCCCGAGGCGCTCTGGCCGCTTGTGTCAGACACGAATCGCTTTAACCGCGACACGGGCCAGCCGCGCATGGAAACGCTCGGCATCCAAGATGGCGTCAAGCACGTGAAGTGGCATGTGCCGCTGGTTCCTCTTTATTGGGACGAGGAGCCCTTCGACTGGATCTATCCCAGCCACTTCGGCATCCTGCGCCGATTTCGCAACGGGCCGTTTAAAGAAATCCGCATCAGCGTGGATTTGATTCGTCGCGAGAACGGCGGGACGCATCTCGTCTACGAGGTTTGGGACAAGTCCGCGAATCTGCTCGGCGACATCAGCATCCCGCTCGCCATCGGACTGGTGGCGGCTCGGCGCATCGACAAAATTTTTCGCCTCTACGACAGGCTCGCCGCGCGCGGCGGTTCGGCCGTGGAGATCATGGGGCGGCGCAGTCTCTCCTCGAACGAGCGCACCCGCCTCACGTCTGCGCGCGAACGCCTGCTGGCAGAGACGTTAGACTCCTCTGTGCCCTCGTTCGAGCGGCGCGCAACTCCTCGTCCACCTCGCGCGGGGGAGGGCAAACCCGCTGACCGCGCGGACATGTCCGCGTTTGATCGGCTGGCTGAGTTCCTCGATCGCGCCGACGATTTGTCGGTTCAACGTATGCGTCCATATGCGTTGGCCGATGGTTGGAATCTTCCGCGTCGCGCAGTGCTCGAAACATTTTTGCGCGCCACGCGCCTCGGTGTGCTGGACATGTATTGGGAATTGTTATGCCCCGAGTGTCGCGGCGTGGCCGAGGGACACGGGCACTTGCGCGATGTGAATGCCGACTCGCATTGCAACACTTGCAACATAGATTTTCGCGCCAACTTCGACCACAACATCGAAGTCATCTTTCGCCCCAACCCCGCCGTGCGTCCGGTAAAAGTAAATCTTGAATTTTGCGTGGGTAGTCCGCAACGCCAACCGCATGTGATTTTTTCGCAATCTATTTCTGCGTTGAAAACTTTGCCGATTGATGCGCATCTCGAAGCGGGACGTTACAGCCTGCGCGCTTCGGGCATCGCCGGCTCGGGCGCGGTCAATGCAGATTCTGCGGGCAACAACGCGCCCGTGTTTCGCCTCACCGATTTTGGCTGGCCCTACGGCGAAGAAAATATCGCCACCAATGCCAGACTTAATTTAGTGAACGCCACCGAAACCGCGCGCACCTTTTCGCTCGAACGCACCGCGTGGAGCGACCAGGCCGCCACCGGCGCAGATGTGACAAATTTACAAATCTTCCGCGATTTATTTGCCAGCGAAGTGTTGCGCCCGGGCGAAGAAATTTCCGTCGGCAACGTCACGCTCATGTTCACTGACCTGCGCGAGTCAACGCGGCTCTATCGTCAGATCGGCGACGCGCCCGCGTTTGGCCGCGTGCGCGAACATTTCGTCACCCTCGAACGCGCAGTGGCCGCGCATGGCGGCGCGGTCATCAAGACCATGGGCGATTCAATCATGGCCTCCTTCCAACATCCCGCCGCCGCTTTGCGCGCATTGCGTGAAGCGCAAATGCAAATTGCCGCCGACATCAAACAACCTCTGTGGCTCAAAGCCGGCATTCATCGCGGCCCGTGCATCGTCGTCAACCTCAACGAACGTCTGGATTATTTTGGATCAACGGTCAACATCGCCGCGCGTCTGCCGGGACTCTCCGCCGGAGGCGAGGTCATCTTCTCGGGCGCGGTTCACGCCGACCTCGAAGCGGGCGCCTACATTAAAGAGAATTTCGCACCTTCAGCATTAACCCGCTTCACCTCCGCCGTCAAAGGCTACGATGAGCCGTTTGAACTCTGGCGGCTGAAAATTCAATTCTGATAAGGAGATACTTGATGGACTTTTTATCCAATTTTTTTACCAGTGTAGATCTGCAGGAATTCATTCGGGTGGGTTGGGCCGCCGCCGCTGGCGGACTGATCGGCCTTGAGCGCGAAATGCGAGACCGAGCCGCAGGTTTTCGCACCATGATTCTGATCGCAGTGGGCGCAGCGCTGATCA
>VFKQ01000286.1 GCA_009885445.1 Anaerolineaceae bacterium
GCTTTGGCGAAAGAAATGAACCTCACGCTGGTTACCTTCGACAAGGAAATAGTGCGCGACTTTCCACAAATTGCAGTCTTTCCGCAAGGGTTTATGAATATCTGACAAGCAAGAAAATCCCCGCCGAATTCCTCAGCGGGGATTTTCTTGCACTTTAATGCTCATTCAACTTCAATACAGCGGCAAACTCGTGTCCACCTCTCGCGCCCACGAGTTGATTCCGCCTTTTAGATTCTTCACTTTCTTGAACCCAGCGCTGACCAGCAGTTCCAGCGCGCGGGCAGAGCGAGTCCCGCTTTTGCAGAAGACGACCATCTCCTGCGCCGAGTCCAATTCAGAGAGGCGCGCGGCCAGCTCGCCAACGGGGATATTTTTCGCGTTGACGATGGCAGAGATTTGCAACTCGTGCGGTTCGCGTACATCTAATAGAAGCACGTTCGAGATTCCCTGAATGCGGGTTGCCAGTTCCGTCGCCTCGATGTCCCAGTCCGCGCCCGCGGAGCCTTGACTCGATTCGTGCGCAGGGACGCCGCAAAATTCCTCGTAGTCGATCAACTCTTTCACGTCGGCGTTCGGCCCGCACACGCGGCAGTTGGGATTCTTTTTCAGGCGCACAAATTCGAAAGACATTTCGAGCGCGTTGTATAACAAAAGTTTTCCAATCAGCGGCTCGCCGATGCCGAGCAAAACTTTCAGCGCCTCGGTGGCTTGGATCGTGCCAATCGTCCCAGGCAGGACTCCCAGCACCCCGCCCTCGGCGCACGACGGGACGAGTCCCGGCGGAGGCGGCTCGGGAAACAGACAGCGATAGCACGGGCCGCGGCGCGCATCGAAGACGCTGACTTGTCCATCAAAGCGATAAATGCTGGCGTAAATATTTGGCTTGCCCAGAAACACGCAAACATCATTGCTCAAATAACGCGTCGGAAAATTATCCGTGCCGTCAATAATGACGTCGTAATCTTTGGCGATGCGCATCGCGTTGGCGCTGGTGAAAGATTCGTTGAAGACATCCACTTGAATATTGGGATTGAGATCGAGAATCTTGTCTCGCGCGCTTTCCACTTTGAGTTTCCCCACCGTGGAAGTTCCATGAATCACCTGCCTCTGCAAGTTGGACGAATCCACCACATCGTAGTCCACCAGCCCGATGCGCCCCAGCCCGGCCGCGGCGAGGTAGAGCGCGACCGGCGAACCGAGTCCGCCGGTGCCGATGATCAGCGCGGAAGAAGATTTCAATTTGCACTGACCGTCGAGTCCCACTTCGGGAATCAGCAGATGGCGCGAGTAACGCAGGATTTCGTCACGGGAAAGTTCAGGGAGCATTTTATCCACCTGCCGAGGAGGCCGTCAGAATCACGCGGTCATTTTCGTTGAGCGCAGTTTCCAGCCCGTTGAGTTCGCGAATGTGTTCGCCGTTTACAAAAATGCTGAAGTGGCGGCGGATGTTTCCATCAGAATCAACCAGATGAGATTTCACCATGGGGTAGCGTTCAATTACAATGCGCGAAATCTCGGCCACCGTGGCGGCTTGCACAGCGAATTCATTTTGATTCTCGAGATAATATTTCATCACAGGCGGAAAACGCACAATAGGCATGGCCATATTATAAACCTGTCGGGATGGTAAAATCAGCCATCCCCGTTCAAGGAAAATGAATGACAGAAACCATAAGCAACGAAACGCGCTTTTTGCACGCCATCGAAATGGGCTTGGGCGCGTGGCAATGGGGCGACCGCGTGATGTGGGGCTATGGCCAAACCTACAACCGCGATGATATTCAGGGCGCATTTCAGGCCGCGCTCAATCAGGGCATTCGTTTTATAGACACCGCCGAAATTTACGGCATGGGCAAATCAGAACACTTCCTCGGCGAGATGCTGAAATCAACCAACGAGCCTGTGCTGGTGGCTTCAAAATATTTCCCCTGGCCGTGGCGACTGCATCCGGCCTTTATGCGCGCGGCGCTAAAAAATAGTTTGGAACGATTAGGACTCGAGCGCCTGGACTTGTATCAGATTCACGGACCGATGCCGCTGACCTCCCCCGAAACCTTCATGGACTGGATGGCGGGTTTGCACAAAGCGGGGCTGATTCGCACTGTTGGCGTTTCAAACTTTAACCCCGCGCAAACATTGCGCGCCTACACGACTCTGGCGCGGCAGGGAATCCCGCTGGCCGCCAATCAAGTGGAATATCATTTGCTGGATCGCACGATTGAAAAAAATGGATTGCTGGCGCGCTGCCAGGAACTTGGGATTCGCGTGATTGCCTACTCCCCCATTGCCAAAGGATTCTTGACGGGGAAATACTCCGCCGACAAATTA
>VFKQ01000180.1 GCA_009885445.1 Anaerolineaceae bacterium
CGCCGTTGAGATGTCCCTCAAGGATGGCGAGTTCCTCCTGCGGATCTTTGGTCTTGGCGAGGCGAGCCTCGGTGACGATGGTCTCGCAAAAAGTGGAGGCGGTCTCGGCGAGGGTCATCGGCGTGTCTTGCTGAAGAATGGTCTTGTCAAATTGATAGGCGCACTCGTTGTGGAAGGCGTGACCGAGTTCGTGCGCGATGGTGGAGATCTGGTCCGCGGAGCCATCGAAGTTGACGAAGATGCGGCTTTCCTTCACGGCTTCCACGCCCGCGCAGTATCCGCCGCCGCGCTTGCCCTCGCGTTGTTCGGCGTCGAGCCAGTTATGGTCAAAGGCGCGTTTGGCGAAATTCGCGAGTTCGGGTGAGAAGTTTTTGAAGTGGGTCAGGATGAAATTTTTTGTTTCATCGTAACTGACGATTCCTGCGCTGGCGCCGACGGGCGCGTACAAATCGTACCAGGCCAGTTTTTCTTTGCGGAGCAATTTGGCTTTGTGTTTGAAATATTTGCGGAAGAGCGGAAACGAATCCTGCATCGCGCCCATCATCGCGTCGAGGGTGGGACGGTCAATGCGCGACATATCTAACGCGGAATGCAGAGCGTCCTTGCGGCCGCGACGTTTGTTGAGCGTGTTCACCTCGCCCTTCACGCCGTTGAGTGACGCAGCCAATACTTCACGGACAGAGTCCCAGGCTTTGTTTTCGGCCTCGTAAGCGCGGCGGCGCACGTCGCCGTCCGCGTGCGTGCGCAGGTTGATCAGCGCGGGCATGGGCAACTTTTCGGTCTTGCCGTCCAGTTCAAAGTCCACGCTGAGTTGCGAGGTGACGGTGCCCATCAATTTGCTCCACGCGTTGCCGCCGCTCAAGGTCAATTCGGCGGCGAGTCCTTCCAGGTCCTCGGTCATTAAATATTTGCTTTGTTCGGCGCCTTCTTTTAAATTGAAGGCGTGTGACATTGCCGAATTGTGATGTTTCACTGCTTCGTCCAATGCGGGTTCCACACGACCCAACCAGGCCGTAAAGCGGACTCCCAACTTGCGCAACGGCACCGCGGCCTGCTCATACTCAGACTCGAGTTTCTTGGCGGCCTTGTCATGCGAGTTCGTGTCCACGTGAAAAGAGACGAAAGAGCCGACCGTGCTCGAGAGCGTGTACGTGTCGTTCATGCGCTCCACCACCTCGCCGATAATGGGTCCAAGTTGCGCGGGCGGAGTCTTGGCGTTGGTCTTGGTCACCACTTCGTCAAAAAAATCACCGAGGTCGGCGATTCTTTTTTTCATTTCAGCGAACGAGTTCGTAAATTCCTTCGATTCGAGCGAAGGGTAAATGTTGGTCAGGTCCCAGCGGGGGGCGGCAATCGGCATGGAAGGTCTCCTTAAGGTGAGGTGCGGCAAGTATATCAAATGAGGAAAAAGAGTCCCGCTACCAGAGAGGGATTTTAAGTAGCTTGTGTTTCTCCCGCAGAAGATATACAATCCCTTTGCATCACGGAGGTATCCCCATGAAACAAGACCGTTTCCTCACCTACATCCTAATTGGCATCGCTGCGCTGGTACTGATTGCCCTTGGCCTGTTCTTCGCGCGAGGCGATACAGCGCTCACTTACGGCGCAGACG
Source organism: Anaerolineaceae bacterium (assembly GCA_009885445.1). Lineage (GTDB taxonomy): Bacteria > Chloroflexota > Anaerolineae > Anaerolineales > Villigracilaceae > Denitrolinea. Next base: position 1,613 of record VFKQ01000180.1, read on the forward strand.
ACACTCCCGAAGGCGTGGTACACAATTACATTGTCGCCGTCTTTCAAAAGGATTACGAAAAAGCCTATTCGTATCTCGCTGATAATGAAAACAAGCCCACGCTGGAGCAGTTCCGCCAGTCGTTTTTGCAGAATTCTGTCAATGCCGATAATGTCGGCGCAGACATTGGCGCGGCGGAACTCAACGGCAGTCGCGCCACGGTGACCATCTTCATTCAATACGGCAACAACGACCCGTTCTCCTCCGGCTATCGCAACGAAGAGCTGGCCTCGCTCGTCAAACAGAACGGCTCGTGGAGGATTGAACAAATGCCGTATAACTTTTGGGCCTATGAGTGGTATCAATCCATACCCACCCCCTTTAAGCCCTGACCGCGGAGGTCAACATGCGCACCGTTCGACGCCTCTATTTTTATGCCGTTGCATTCATCTCTTTTGAAGTTGTCTTATGGGGGTTGATCGGCCTGTTGCGCAGTATGCTTGCGCCGGGCATTGGCGCCGGTGGGGGCGACGCGCTCGCGCAGGCCCTCTCGCTCATCCTCATCGGCGTGCCCATCTTCGCCCTGCATTGGTTGTGGTCGCAACGCTCCGCCAGCGCAGACGCCGAAGAGCGCACCGCTTTGTTGCGCGCTATCTTCCTCTACGCGATTCTATTCGCTATCCTGATTCCCATCGTCAACAATCTACTCGCCCTGTTGGAGCGCATCCTGCTGACTGTCACTGGGCTTGACACTTTTCGGGCGCTCATCGGCGCGGGTCAAACGTGGACCGATAACGGGGTCGCTGTTTTCTTGAACGGGGTCGGCGCCTGGTATTTTTCCGGCATCCTGCGCCGCAACTGGTCCGCGCTCAGCGACACCGAAAACTTCGCCGACATGCGCCGCCTGTATCGTTATGTCTGGGTGCTGTGCGGCCTGCTCATTGTGGTGCTCGGCCTAGAACAGATTCTGCGCTACATTTTATATGTGCCGGTGCAAACGCTGGGCGTGTTCAACCGTGAGCAGTTCATTAACGGCTTATCCTTCCTGCTGGTGGGCGGCCCCATTTGGTTTGTAGCGTGGAAGGCCTGCCAGTCCGCCATCTTCCAGCGCGGTGAAGGAGACTCGAATCTGCGCCTCGGTGTGCTTTATCTTTTAAGTTTTGGCGGCGTGGCTGTGGTGCTCTCCTCCGTGGGCATTGTGGTGAACATGTTTCTACGCTGGGTTTTGGGCGAGATGTTCAGCGCACAGGAATTTCTGCGCGACAGCACGGGCGCCATCTCTATCGCGATTCCATTTGGAATCATCTGGGCCTACTTCGGTCATTGGTTGAAGCATGATGTAAATATTCTGCACAATGAAGCCCGCCGCGAGGGAATGCGCCGCCTATACAACTACACGCTTTCGTTCGCGGGGTTGGTTACTGCAACGGTCGGTTTGATTTTCCTCTTCGCCTTCATAATAGATGTTCTCATCGGCACCCAGATCTGGGGCGCGGACTTGCGCGTCCGCCTTTCGGGTGCGCTGGCCACTCTGTTAATCGGCATGCCTCTCTGGCTGGCGAATTGGCGACCAATGCAGACGCAGGCTCTTTCCACGGCCGGTGCGGGTGGCTTTGCCCGTCGCTCGGTGGTGCGCAAAACGTATCTCTATCTCGTGCTATTCGGCGCGGTCATCGGCGGCATGATCTCTGCGGTGACGGTGGTCTATCGCTTTTTACAAGCCGCGCTGGGTAGTGCCCCGCTGGACGTAGTCGGCCTGTTCGATTCACTGCAAGTGTTGCTTGTCTTTTCCGTCTTGCTGGCCTACCATTTTTATTGTCTGCGCTCCGATGGCTTTGAAACGGCGCGCGCATTACTGGAGCGCCATGAGAAATTTGGCGCGCTCGTTTTCGAGCGCAGTGGAAGCGGCTTCGGGGAGGCTATCCGCTCCTCGTTGGGCACCCAGGCCCAAGGTCTGCCAGTGACCGTTGTGGTTGCGGATGCCGAAATGCCCAAAGAGGCCGAGTCGGCTCGGGCGCTGATTCTTCCGTCTGACGTGGCGCTTAATCCGCCCGCCGCGTTGCGCGCTTTTCTTCAAAAGTTTGAAGGTCAGCGCGTGATCGTGGAAGTGGAAGCAGAAAAAACATTTTGGGTGGATGCGCAGCGCAAACCTGCTGAGGCTGCGGCCGTTCTTGTTCGACAATTAAGTGAAGGGCAGGAAGTGAAACAAAGCCGCGGTGCAAGCGGCGCGTGGCTGATTGTGGTTTATGTTTTTGCGGCTTTGTTTGCGCTGCAGTTGTTGTTCATCCTGCTGTCCATCGGGATTCAAGCCATCGTTTATTAGTGAAGATATTATGCGATGTCTGATATACTTTTGAAAATTATTTTACAGAAGAGGCACAGGCTATGAAAGTTACCGTCCTTCAAGAGAATCTGGCTCGCGGTTTGGGCATTGTCTCACGCGCTGTTTCGCCGCGCAGTACTTTGCCAGTGCTGGCCAATGTTTTGGTTGCCACTGACGAAGGCCGTCTGCGCCTCTCGGCCACTAATTTAGAGATGGGCATCACCTGCTGGATTGCGGCGCGCATTGAGCAGGATGGCTCGACGACCGTGCCCGCGCGCACATTTTTAGATCTGGTCAACACCTTCCCCGGCGACCAGGTGCAACTTGCGCTGGACGTGAAGACTCAAAATTTACATCTGCGCTCGGGCGCATCAAACACTGACATCAAGTGCATTGACGCGCAAGAGTTCCCGCCCCTGCCCGTGCCTGACATGGACGGGGCCATTCATTTAAACGTGGTTGATTTCAAAGAGATGATTCGTCAGGTGGCCTTTGCCGCCTCGACGGATGAAGCCCGCCCGGTTTTGATGGGTGTGCTGATGAACGTGGAAAAAGATAAAGTGACCATGGCCGCCGCAGACGGGTTCCGCCTCTCGGTGCGCTCGGCGGTTTTGTCCTCGCCCGCTGTCCGCGCGGTGACGGCCGTTATTCCGGCGCGCGCGCTGAACGAGCTGGCGCGCATCGCCACCGACGCTGAAGAGATGATTTCGATGGTCATCCCCAAGGGGCGCGGACAGGTCGTCTTCCGCGTCAAAGACGTGGAGCTGGCTTCGCAATTAATAGACGGCGCCTTCCCCGATTATCACCAGATCATCCCGCGCAGTTACAAGTCGCGCACATTGGTTTCGACGGCCTCATTGTTGAAGGCTTGCAAGCAGGCCGAGATTTTTGCGCGTGAAGGTTCGAATGTGGCGCGTCTCGATATCAAAGCCGCAAACGGCGGCGCGACTCCCGGCGAAGTGGAAATCTCGGCCACCTCTGAAGAGACTGGCAAAAACGAAACCATCGTCGAAGCCACGGTGGACGGCGACGGTGTGTTGATCGCCTTCAATGTCAAATTTTTGCGCGAGGTGTTGGAAGTGATCAAGACGCCCAACGTGGCGCTCGAAACTTCTGCGGCCAACGCGCCGGGGGTCGTGCGCCCGGTGGGCGATGATGATTTTCTGCACGTGATTATGCCCATGCATCTGGGCTAGGCAGGAAAAAAAGTCGAAGGTTAAAAAAAGAAACGTCCTCGCAGTTCAGCGAGGACGTTTCTTTTTTAGCGCAATCGTTTATGCGCCCGCGCTCGGCAGGCGGATTTTGAACGTCGCGCCTGTGCCGTCGCCATCACTCTCGGCCCAGATTTTTCCTCCCTGTGCGTGAATCAGGCCGCGGGCAATGGCAAGCCCCAACCCCAGTCCGCCGTAGCGACGCGTCAGTGGCGGCTCGCCCTGTTTGAATTCGCGGAAGATGCGTTCGAGATTCTCCTGCGAGATGCCGAGTCCGTTATCCTGGATCCACAGCAACACGCCATCTTTATCTTCGCGCGCGCCCAGAATGATTTGTTCGCCAATGGGTGAAAAGCGAATGGCGTTGTTCAAAACATTAATGAGGGCCGAGATGGTTTTACCCGAATCCACTTTCACGTTGATTTTTTTTTCGGGCATGTCGAAAACGAGGCGTTGCGCCTTCGCTTCCGCCAGAGATTGCACTTCCTGTCGCGCCGATTCCAATAACTCTTGAGCGGCCACAGATTTGGTGCGATACATCAGCCCATCCGTTTCAAGCAGGGTCAGGTTGGTCATATCTTCCACGAGCGAGCGCATTTGCAGGGCGGCGTTCAACACGTGCGTGGCGTGGTCTGAAAGTTCGCCTTGCGAATCTTCGCGCAAGAAAGTTGCGTACCCAATGATGATTCCCAAAGGACTGCGTAACTCATGCGAAGCAATATTGAGAAAATCATTCTTCAATCGGTCGGCTTCGTTGGCCTTGTCTAACGCATGTTCAAGCGCCTGCACCAGCCGCGCGTTGTTTATCGCAACCGCGGCCAGCGAAGCGATGATGCTCAATAGCGACTCGTCATCGCTGGTAAAAATACCGTCATTTTTATTGAGCGCCTCGATCACTCCCGTCAATCGCTCGTGAATGCGCATCGGCACGCCCAACAGCGAATGGACGCTGATGCCAGTTTGTTGCGCAACTACAGCATAATGACGCGGGTCAGTGGCCGCGTCATTGATTATGATGGATTGATTCGTGCGAAAAACAGTGCCCGCAAGACTCTTCTCAATTGGCACTTCGATGCGCCTGAGTTGATCCGCGTCCGCGCCGCTGGTGGCCGCAAAAAACAGATGCGGTTGTTTTTCGTCATACAACAAAATGGACGCGGTCGCGCAACCCAACAACTCTGCGGCGGTATGAATAATCAAATTGAGCAACTCATCGAGTTTCAATGTTGAATTCAGGCGCACACTTAATTCAACCAGACGGCTCATTCTGTTGAGCGTGTCCTGATTGGATTGAGATGCTGGCAGGGGATTCGCTTTCGGAGACATGCTTATAGTTTAGTCACATTTCGCCTTGACTGCAACAGCCAATTTGTCATTTGAATATAGAATATTTGTTCTATTTATTTTTGGAACAAAAACGAGGACGCGTTCGCAACGTCCCCGTAGCGGGTTAGCCCAACCTGGGCGGAGTCTATGGCCCGGCGGCTCTCGCCTACATTGCAAGCAATACATGCAACACAATGTCTGCTGTGAAGTGCGCCACCATCGCAGATTCGAGTCCGCGTTTCCAATAGAGATAACCGAATGCAATGCCGCCGACTCCATTCAAAAGGATGGCGCGCGCAACAACAAGTGGAGTGAGCGGAATGAGCATTGCGGTTGCTGGAAGATGCCCAAGACCAAACAATACAGCCGCGAGGATATTTGCCATCCAGAAAACTACGCTGGTTGGCTTGCCTTCTTTTGTTTTGCTGACAAATTGTCCAAGCCAGACAAATAGTGACATGACAAATAGTCTCAGCAATATCTCTTCTGCAATGCCGCCATAAAATGAAGCAAGGAATCCTTTCCAGGCAGCGGGTTGTGCAGTTTGCAAATTTAGTGCGCTAGCAGAATCGCCCAACTCTTTCAACATAGCCGGTTGGAAGAACAAAACTTCCATGCCAAGAATCAATATTGTTGCGACAATGCCAAGCCCGATACTGATGGGCAGAATCGCGCGCACTTTTCCGGAAGTCGATTCACGTCGGGTAATGGCATCTAGAATTGGGGTCCCAAGCCCGACACGTTTTGCGAGGAGCAACCCAAGAAAGATGGCAATTGCGAATATCACCG
>VFKQ01000005.1 GCA_009885445.1 Anaerolineaceae bacterium
AGCGGCTGTGGCAATACGTCTCCTCGCAGGGCGCGGATGAAACGCGCAAAGCCCTCGGGCTAGACTCGCGTCCCGTGGTGATGCTGGCCGCGAACGTGCTCGGCGACAGTCTCACGCTCGGGCGCGACATCTTCGCCGCTTCGATGACCGAATGGATTCAGAAGACGGTCCAGTTTTTTGCAACCCGCCCCGAGGTGCAGTTGGTGATTCGCGTCCACCCGGGCGAAACGCTGGTGCCACAGGCCAAGTCTATGGGCGCAGTCGTCCGCGAGGCTCTGCCTGAAATTCCAAACCACATTCACATCATCGGCGCGGCGGACAAGGTCAACACTTATGATTTGATCGAGGTCGCCGATGTGGGACTCGCGTACACAACGACTGTCGGACTCGAAACCGCGATGAATGGCACACCCGTCATCTCGTGTGGGCAGACGCATTATCGCGGGCGCGGCTTTACCATTGACCCGAACTCGTGGGACGAATATTTTGCGATGTTAGAATCGACTCTGGCGAATTTGTCGGCGCATCGTTTGGGCGAATCACAAACCGCGCTGGCTTGGAATTATGCCTATCGATTCTTTTTTGAATACCCACGTCCGTTTCCGTGGCGGCTGGTGAAATTTTGGGAAGATCTTGAAGAATGGCCGCTTGAAAAAGTGTTGAGCGCGGAGGGACTCGCTGAATTTGGCGATACGTTTAAATTTTTAGTCGGCGAACCGTTTACGTGGAAATAATCGTGACGTAGGGGCACGGCGGCGCCGTGCCCCTACCACGAAACAGGAAAAATAATGACAGACAACAACACCAAACAACAAGTGCGCGAATTTTATGACGAGATCGGCTGGTCGCAGGTGGGCGAGGGCATCTATCAGAACTCGCATTACGAAGACATGCGTCCCGTGTCGCGCGAATACATTCATCGTTGTCATTTACGCGTCAACAAACACATTGCGCGCTCGGGAAAATTTTTATTGGACGCGGGTTCGGGTCCCGTGCAGTGGCCCGAGTATTTAACTTTTTCTGAAAATTACAAATACCGCGTGTGCGCCGACATCTCCATCACCGCCCTGCGTGAGGCGCGCACACGCCTCGGCGCGAAGGGACTCTTCGTCGTCGCCGACATTGCCAATCTGCCCTTCAAGCGCGATGCCTTCGATGGCGTCGTCTCGATGCACGCGATTCATCACCTGCCGCTGACGGAACATCGCCGCGCCTACAAGGAACTCGAGCGCGTGCTCATGCCCGGCAAGACGGCGGCCATCGTCAACGGCTGGGACAGCCCGGCGCTGATGCGCCTCGCTGAACCGGCCATCCGCCTCGGGCGCGCGTTGAGCGGGCGCGGCCAAAAGAAGAAAAAAGCCTGGGCCGAGCACGAGGCTCCCGAGGGCACCTTCGTCAATAAAATGAATCCAGACTGGCTCAAGAAAGAACTGGATGGCGTGCTCGATTACAAAATTTTTGCCTGGCGCAGTTTGAGCACAAGATTTTTGCGCTGGTTCGTGCGTCCCTTTGGCGGCAGGATTTTTCTGCGCTTCGTCTTCTGGCTTGAGGAGCGCTTTCCGCGCTTCTTCGGCGAGAATGGGCAATATCCGCTGATTGTTATAAATAAGAGAGCAGAGAATAGAGACTAGAGAAAAGTTACTTGACGATTTGGAATTCTTTGGAACGCGAATATCACGAACACTTGCACCTGGCGCAAGTGTTCGTGTGAGCGAATTCCGCGAATTTTTTCTCGTTCATTCGCATCATTCGCCTATTCGCGCAATTTGCGTTGAAAGTTTTTGAACTTCGCAAAAGTCAGGGCAGGCTCATTCGGGGCGGTTGACTCTACCTTCAACCCGGTATAAAATCTAGCCAGACTAGACAGATTTGGAAAGGAAGGCTGGCATGAATCAAACCTGGCAAATTCAAGATGCAAAGAACAAATTGAGCGAGGTCATTTCGCGCGCGCTCACACAAGGCCCGCAGTTGATCACGAAGCACGGTGAAAAGACGGTCGTGGTAGTTTCTTATGCCGAGTATGAAAAACTGCGTAAGTCACAGGGAAAACTTTCAGAATTTTTCCAAAATTCCCCGCTCGCCGCGCTCGACCTGCGCCGCGATAAAAGCCTGCCGCGCTCAGGGACTTTCAAGTGAAAGTCCTGCTCGATACTTGCGTGCTTTCAGACCTGGCGGGCAAAAAACCGAACGCGGGCGTGGTGGACTTTGTGGACGCCCTGGATGCAGACGACAGTTTTCTGAGCGTGCTCACCATCGGCGAGATCATCAAGGGCATCGAAAAACTATCCAACTCAGGGCGCAAAACCGCCCTGCGCAACTGGCTTGAAGGTGACTTGCTGATTCGTTTTCAAGGGCGCGTCCTGCCCGTGGACGGACAAGTCATTGCAGAATGGGGCGCACTCAGCGCACGACTCGAAAACGCCGGCAAGCCCATGCCCGCCATCGACTCGTTGATCGCGGCCACCGCCCTCGCCGCAAATCTGACGCTGGTCACACGCAACGTCGCAGATTTTGTTGCGGCGCGAATTGAAATCATCAACCCGTGGAAGTAAATTTCGCGAATGGGCAGTATCCGTTGACTGTAATAAATAAGAGAGCAGAGAATAGAGACTAGAGATTAGTCTCCATGCATCTGCTCACTATTCTCTACTCTCTAATAACTGGAGTTCAACATGGACTGGAAAAATCAAGTCGTACTCATCACCGGCGGCACGGGTTCCTTCGGGAAAAAGTTCACCGAGATTCTGCTGAAGGAAAAATCGCCGAAGAAAATCATCATCTTCAGCCGCGACGAATTGAAACAACATGAAATGCAAGTGGGTGGATTCAACCAGCCCAACCTGCGCTACTTCATCGGCGACATTCGCGACCGCGAACGACTCACGCGCGCCATGCACGGCGTGGACGTGGTCGTCCACGCGGCGGCGCTGAAGCAGGTGCCGGCTTGCGAGTACAACCCGATGGAGGCCGTCAAGACTAACATCATCGGGACGTCGAACGTGCTCGAGTCCGCGCTGGATGCGGGTGTGAAAAAAGTGTTGGCGCTCAGCACCGACAAAGCCGTCAGCCCGGCGAATCTTTACGGCGGCACGAAACTTGTCGCCGAGAAACTCGTCATTCAATCCAACAACTACGCGGCTGGATCGTCCACGCGTTATGCATGTGTGCGCTACGGCAACGTTGTTGGCTCGCGCGGATCGGTCGTGCCGCTCTTTCTCAAACAGCGCAACAGCGGAAAAATCACCATCACCGATGAGCGCATGACGCGCTTCTGGCTTTCGCTCGAACAGGGCGTTCAGTTTGTGATTGATTGTATTGAGCAAATGGAAGGCGGCGAAGTGTTCGTGCCCAAAATTCCCTCCACCAAAGTGGTGGACCTGGCGCGCGCCATCGCGCCGCTGGCCGAAATTAATTTTATCGGCATTCGCCCGGGCGAGAAACTGCACGAAGACTTGCTCTCTGCCGACGAAGCCCGCAACGCCGTGGAGCGCGAGAGCATGTACATTATCCGTCCGCCCGAAACGCTGTGGGATCGCAACCAATCCTACAAAGGCACGCCTCTGCCCGAGGGCTTCTCGTACACCAGCGACAACAACAGCGACTGGCTCGACGTGGAAGGCATCAAAAAATACATTGCCCCGTTTGAAGAATTGTACAAGGCTGGTAAACTGGAAGGGTAATGGCCCGACTCCTCATCACCGGCGCAAGCGGACTCCTCGGCCTCAACCTGGCCCTCGACGCCATGACCTCACACGAAGTCATCGGTGTGGACCGTGGCCGCCTCAAGTCTGCGCCGTTTCGCACGGTTCACGCCGACCTGTTGGCGGGTGACGCCGCCGAACGTCTGCTCGACGCGACTCAGCCCGACTGGCTGATTCACTGCGCCGCATTGGCCGACCTCGAAGCCTGCGAGGCCGACCCGGAACTCGCGCGCCAAATTAACACGGACGTGCCGTCAGCGTTGGCAAAAGCCTGTGTCGCCCGAGCCGTTCAAATGGTCCAGGTTTCGACCGATGCGGTCTTCGACGGGGCCAAAGCGGGCGGATATCTTGAAGAGGACGAGCCGCATGCAGTCAACGTCTATTCGCAAACGAAACTGGCCGCCGAGCGCGCGGTGCTGGACGCCAATCCAAATGCCATTGTGGCGCGCGTTAATTTTTACGGCTGGTCGCTGAGCGGACGGCGCTCGCTGGCCGAGTTCTTCCACCACAACCTGATCAATAACAAATCGATGAGTGGCTACACCGACGCGGTTTTCTGTCCCACGCACGTCACACATCTGGGCCAAACCCTGCAAGCCATGCTCACAAAAAAACTGCACGGCCTGTATCATGTGGTCGGCTCGCAAGGCATGAGCAAGTACCAGTTCGGCGTGGAGTTGGCGCACAAGTTCGGCCTCGATGACCGCGAGATTTCGCCCAAGTCTATCCTCAGCTCGGGCCTGATCGCGCGCCGCTCCAACAACTTAATGCTTTCTACTCACAAGTTATCCACAGATTTGGGCGCGTCTCTCCCCGACTTTTCCACAGGTTTAGACCTGTTTTACACACAATATCAAGAGGGCTATCCACAGAAAATCCACGCTTTTCTACAGTAAACCGCCGGTTGTCAGCGGCTTACGCACAGGGTTATCCACACCTGCAAACGATTTTTCCCCCGTGTTTTCCACAGAAAATGTCCGGTTATCCACAAGTGCCTAGGAGCCTCATGAAAAACCTGCTCAAGCTTGAAGAACTCGCGACATTGGCCTTTGCTCTCTTTCTTTTCTCGCAATTGGATTATGGATGGGGCTGGTTCGCGCTCCTGTTTCTTGCACCCGACCTGAGCATGGTCGGCTATCTGGCAAACCCCCGCCTCGGCGCGTGGACCTATAACGGGGTGCACCACAAGGGCGTGGCTCTAGCCCTGTACCTGCTCGGACACATCCTCGCCATCCCAGCGCTCATGTTCGCAGGGACAATTCTGCTCGGCCACTCCAGCTTCGACAGAATTTTGGGCTACGGCTTGAAGCACGAAGATGCGTTTCAGAATACGCACTTGGGCAGGATTGGGAAGTAAAAGAAAAGACAGTCACTTTGAAAGAAAGTGGCTGTCTTTTGGAATACTTGAATTGCAAAATTAAAATTGGCAACCGAACAATCAATGCACTTCTTGCGTTATAGCATTAGCAACCCCGAATATTCCAAAGCGTCATCAGACCATTTCCTGGCCTGTACTGATAATAGTGTTCGCAAGCGCTCGTCTGTCTGTGCAAGATTCCATCCGTCGCGCCACAGTTTCAACATGACACTTACATCGCTTAATTCTTTGCTGGCCTCCACGGATTGATGAGACAGAGTCCATTCGATGAACTGCACACACTCATCGAGCATGGGCACAATTGCCTTGGCGCGGGCGGTTTTCTCGGCAGAAGATGCAATTCGTCCAAGCGTGGCGGCCAGCGCTCCCAATTGCCGCGCAGGCGACTCTTTCAAAAAGGAATCGGCATAAACCGTCATGGCTTTACTCCTTCAAGGTGTTTTCTCGTAATACGCTCGACTTCGTCACAAATAGTTTTGTCTTGAATAATGATGCTTCGGTTTTGGCGCGGACGAATGTTTATCAAGGATTCGAATTCAATGCTTTGCTCGTCAGGAAACCAGTTTGCGCCCCAAAGATTTTCCTGCTCACTGCCATCGTTCAACCGCAAGGATTTCGCGCTGGATGTCAACGACAATCTTAATCATGCGCATTTCTGAAAACGACTCAAGCATCTCTTGAATTTGCGATGAAGTCGGCTTACTTGTGAGAACGTGGATGGACATGCGCAGATTATAAGCCGAAAAACGCAATGCGATAAAATAACACCGTTAATTCTCAGCGGAGACCCTCATGGAAATCGAATTCGGCAAACACACCATCGGCTTAAACCACCCCACCTACTTCATCGCGGACATCGCCGCAAATCATGATGGCGACATGCAGCGTGCAAAGCAGTTGATTCGCCTGGCCAAAGAAGCCGGCGCAGACGCGGCCAAGTTCCAGAATTTCGACGCGCCGAAGATCGTCTCTGATTACGGCTTTAAAGCCATGAGCGGCGGACAGGTCTCGCATCAAGCCTCGTGGAAGAAGTCCGTGTTTGAGGTGTACAAAGGCGCGTCGATTCCTTTTGAGTGGTCAATGACTCTTGTTGAAGAATGCAACGAAGCCGGCATAGACTACTTCTCCTCGCCCTACGATTTTGAAGCCATTGATTTTCTCGACCAGTACGTCCAAGTCTACAAGGCCGGCTCGGGTGAAATTGACTGGATCGAAGCGCTGGAGCGCATGGCAAGTAAGGGAAAACCGTTCTTCATCGCCACGGGCGCGTCCACGATTGGCGAAGTGCAGAAGGCCGTTCATGCGATTCTCAAAATCAACAAGCAACTGGTGCTGATGCAGTGCAACACCAATTACACCGCCAGCCCAGATAACTACGACCATTTGCATTTGAATGTTCTAAAAACTTATGCAACCATGTTTCCCGATGTGATTCTGGGACTCTCCGACCACACGCACTCCGTGGCCCCCGTCCTCGGTGCGGTGACGTTGGGCGCGCGCGTCATCGAGCGTCACTTCACCGACAGCAACCAGCGCGAAGGCCCCGACCACAAATTTGCGATGAACCCCGAGAATTGGGCCAAGATGGTCGCGGAGACTCGTCTGCTCGAGCGCTCGCTCGGCAGTCCAGATAAATTTATCGCCGACAACGAAATTGAAACTGCGGTTGTCCAACGCCGCTGTCTGCGCGCCGCGCGCGATATCAAGGCGGGCGAAGTCTTTGTCCGCGAGATGATTGATGTGTTGCGTCCCGCGACTCCTGGCGCGATCAAACCCGACCAAATCGAAAACGTTATTGGCACGCAGGCATTACATGACATGCCGCTCGGCAAAGAATTGCGCTGGACGGCGTTGGGCGACTGAAGTCGCACCAACGCCTGCAAAATCCACCTTCGTGGACTCGCCTCCAGCCGACGAAGGCGATGTGCTGAGCCTGTCGAAGTATCGGCTTTGCAGATGTTGCCGCGACTCTGATTGCGCCCTGTGGGTGAGTCGCAAAACGAATTGATATGAAACTCGGCATCCTCACCGACTCCACCAGCGACCTGCCCTCTGAAATCGCGCAACGCTTCGGCATCGAAGTCGTCCCTTCGATTTTAATTATCGAAGGAAAAGAATACGCTGACGGCGCCGGCATCAGCCGCGCTGATTTTTATGCGCGCCTGCCCTCCATGAAAAAATTTCCGACCACCGCCGCGCCCTCCATCGGCGAATTTTCAACGCGCTACCAAAAACTTTTCGACGCCGGTTGCGCACACATCATTTCGATTCACGCCTCCTCAAAGCTCACCGCCATTTACAACATCGCCACACAAGCCGCGCAGGATTTTCATGGACGCATCACCGTCGTGGATAGTTTTTCGCTCTCACTCGGACTCGGCTTCCAGGTTTTGGCCGCCGCCGAATCTGCCGCGTCAGAGTCCGCGCTCGAAGCGGCTCGGGCGTCAATAGAGTCTACGCGCCGACGTCTGCACGTCTCCGCCGCGCTCGACACGATGGAATTTGTCCGCCGCAGTGGGCGCATCCCCGACGCCGTCGGCTTCCTCGGCGGACTGCTAAACATCAAGCCCCTCGTCGAAATCAGCGATGGCAGAATCAAAGCCATCGGCGCAGTCCGCACCACACGTCAGGCCGACGAACGCATGGCCGCATTTGTGAAAGAGGGTCTGCCCCTCGAGCGTCTCGCCATCATGCACACCGGAGCCGAGTCTCGCGCCCGCGCCTTCCTCGCCCGCCTCACAGATGAAATGCACATGACCCTCCCACAGGATGTTCTAATCATCAACGCCACACCCGTCATCGGCGCGCACGTCGGCCCAAATGGCATCGCCTTCGCCGCAGTGCGCGCCGAATAATAGGCTATACTTTGCATCACATAGTGAAAGGTAATCAAAATGAAATTTACTGTTGAATACGAACAGGAAGAAGATGGACGCTGGCTGGCAGAAGTGAAGGAATTGCCCGGCGTGCTCACTTATGGAAATGACCCAGACGAAGCAGTATCCCGCGCGCATGCACTTGCTTTACAAGTTGTTGCTGATGAGATTGATAATCAAGAGTGATTCTTGGGGTGCTAAATCTAATTTCACTAAAGCCAGAAGATTTATGAAATAAACTTGAGTTTGCCAAACCTTCGCTTCGCCTGCACTATGGCGAAACGAAGGTTTTGAATTTTCCCCTTCGTGCCCTTTGTGTCCTTTGTGTTTAAACCGCATTGATGGAGCCATCCCATGACTACCGACAACCTGTACTACGGCGAATACATCGAACTGGACAAGATTCTCAACAGCCAGCACCCGCGCAGTTTTAGCAAGGCTGAAGAAGGCAACGATGAGATGTTGTTCATCATCATCCACCAGGCGTACGAGTTATGGTTCAAGCAGATTCTGTTTGAGCTGGACCTTGTGCGCCATATTTTCGTCCAGCCGACGATCAGCGACAACTCGCCCGATATGAGTCGTGTGGTGCGCAAGCTCAAACGAATTGTCAAAATTCTTGAGCTGGTCAATCAGCAGGTCAATGTTTTGGAAACGATGACCGCGCTCGACTTCCTCGAGTTTCGGAATTTCCTCGTCCCGGCCTCGGGCTTTCAGAGTAAACAATTTCGTCTAATCGAAGTGAAGCTGGGACTGAAAATGGAACAGCGCTTTAAGGCTGAATATTACAAACACACCCGCCGCGGCAGTCTCTCTGAATTGGACCTGGCCGAGGTCACTCAAGCGGAGAATGAAAACACGCTCAAGCAGATGATCGTCCGCTGGCTGGAGCGCATGCCCTTCTTTAGCGAAACCGATTGGAGCGGGCATGTCTCGAAATATCCGCCCGTGGACGAATCGAAGGGCAAGTTTTGGTCCGATTATCGCGGCGCCTACCGCGCCAGCCTGTCGGATAACGAGTCGGGCCGCTCCGCCGAATTTGACGAGGTCTTCTTCGAGCAGGGCCGTCTCGATGTTTCGCCAGCCGCCATGCGCGGCGCGTTGTTCATCATGCTCTATCGCGACATGCCCATTTTTCAGGCACCGTTTGAATTGCTCAACACCCTCTCTGAAATTGACGAGTTACTTTCCAATTGGCGTTATCGCCACTTCATGATGGTGCGCCGCATGATCGGCATCCGCGCGGGCACGGGCGGCACCAGCGGCTCCGGCTACCTCGAAGGGACGCTCAGCCAGCATTACATTTTCCGCGAGTTCACCGAGCTGGCCACCTTCCTCGTTGAGCGCAGTAAACTACCTCCGCTCCCGGCGTCACTATTGAAGAAGACCGCCTTCAATGTGTAAACGAATCCCTTCTCATGTGCTTTTCTAAAGGCTACAATTCCCGCGCCTCAATCAGGCAGATATATGACTTACGCAAAACAAATCCTTTTATCCGCTAATCTGCGCCAATCTTCGCGAATTGAATTAGATTAGCGCAAATTCGCGAAGATTAGCGGACTCGCTTTACGAGTTTGCATAAGTCCGCACAAAAAGATTTTTCACATATGTTAAATGATTTCAGCCTCACTGATCACGTTGTAAAACTTCGCCCGTTTTACGAAGATGACCTGCGCCCCTTTCACGCGGCGATTCGCGAATCGCTGGATGCGCTCATTCCGTGGATGTCGTGGGCGCACGCGGACTACACCGAAAAGGAGGCTGAGAATTACATCCGCATGGCGCGCAATGGCTGGGACGCGGCCTCGCTGTACGTCTTCGCCATCACCGACGCGCAAAATGGCGACATGCTCGGCACGGTGAGTCTGAGTCACATTCATCCTATTTATCATTTTTGCAACCTCGGTTATTGGGTGCGCACTTCGCGGCGCGGGCAGGGAATCGCTGGGCGCGCCGCGCGTTTGGCCGCGCAGTTTGGTTTCGAGCGCGTGGGATTAATCCGTGCGGAGGTGGTTATCGCTGTGGGCAACACAGCCAGCATCAAGGCCGCCGAAAAAATGGGCGCACACCACGAGGGGATTTTGCGCCAGCGCGTGACGGTGCGCGAAAAGATTCACGACGCGGTCATGTTCTCGTTTGTCCCTGCAGACTTTGTGGCGCCTCTGTAATGATAGGCATGGTTTTCATCCCCTCTCCCCTCGCACAGTGAGGAGCGTATTATTGTTGGCTATTCTTCGTCGCCGGGTTCTTCGTTAAACAAGTCATATTGTGCTTGCTCTTCTTTTACATATTGATTTCCAAAATTTTCGGACAAGCCAATGAATTGTTCCAAAGGAACTTTTCTCATGGCTTTACGCAAATACTTCTCTGTTTCGCTGTCGCTCATGCGAAGCAAGTCATGTTTGAATCCAAGCGTGTTATTCAAAACTTGGGCCACTTGTTTCGGCCAATATCCCGCGCTCATTTGAATAATTGTGCCTTGCACTTCTTCAGCCATGCGCTCAATTCTGCTGTTTGCTCCAATGCGGTCAACCAAAATAATGGTCGCCATGAAAAATTTTGAACGACCTAATGAAATCTCGCGTTCAAAGCGTGTTACTTTGTCGAGTGAAATTTCGGGATTTCCCCTTCCGATAAACCCAATGTCAAAACGAACGCCTTGACCCAATTCGTAAAGTAAAGTCGCGTCGCTTTCTCGTTTTTCATTTCGTGAGGCAAGCCAAAATACTTTTTCGTATTCTTGTGGCGGCAGTATTATCTGTTTGAAGCCTAATATATGAAGCAGAGAACCAAGAACTAATTTTTCAAACAATTTCCCGTAAGCGGATTTCTCTGACCCACGAATAGCAAGTGTTTGCGCCCCAATTGTGTTTAGGAGATAGGTCATCCAAAGCCAATTGATTTGCGCCTTTTGGTTTCCGTTGATTGTAATTTCACCTTGCAATGCACCTTTTTCTGTTTTTCTTGCAGCAATGACTTCATCGCAAATCTGGATATACCTATCCCGATATTCTGCGATTGCTTCAGGATCATCTCTCAAAACATTTTGAAATGCTTTATCTGTTAAACCAAGAATCCATTGAGCAAGCCATCTTTCTGCTTTGGATAGATTCCCTTTGGAAAGAATGTCCGTAGCTATTTTAGGAAGTTGATTTACAAAATCTTTGGAGTTTGCTGAGCCTTTAATAAATAACTCCATTGTTGCTAAATTCAATGTGGCAATTCTGCGACGCGTTAGGGACTCAGTTGAATCTCGCAAGTTCTTGCCTGTGAGAATGTCCAATACAACGCCACGCACAACATCCAAGCCTATTTGCTCTACAAGTTGACTGCCGCTGGCTGAGAGCAAATCCAAATCTGCGGGCGAAATCAACTCAGTTAGGGAATTTAATTGGGTTTTCTTTTTGGGCATAGTAGCTCTCAAAATAGCATATTGTCTGCGTCAATTGGCGCGCAGTTGATTGTATGAACCAGCTTTGCTTCTTTTCCCAGCCAGGTTTTGGCTTCTTCTCTAATGATTGAAACATATTTAGGACTTTGTTCCAGTAATACAAATCTTCGGCCAAGTTTGACGGTTGCTTTTCCAACTGTTCCAATTCCAGCAAAAGGATCGAGAACAACATCACCTTTGAAAGAATAATATTTGATTACTTTTTCTGCCAATTCAACTGGAAAGATGGCAGGATGGCGCGAGTCGTGAGATGGGGTAATTCGCCAAATGTTCGTATGTTCATAATCATCCCCAATCTTTGAATCCTTCACGATTTTTTTATCAGGGTGAGCGCGAATATTCCAGTCAATTAATTTGTCGCTATGTTTTCGATAAACCAAAAC
The DNA here is from genome assembly GCA_009885445.1 of Anaerolineaceae bacterium. GTDB lineage: Bacteria > Chloroflexota > Anaerolineae > Anaerolineales > Villigracilaceae > Denitrolinea. Next base: position 11,790 of record VFKQ01000005.1, read on the forward strand.
ATATTCTGTGACGGGTACGGCTTTATATTGTAGTGGGTTTCTGTCAGCGGCAAATCTTCTGCCTCTACTTGTAGCCCAACCTGCGCCTTCTGGTTTTTCCCAAATGATGTCGTCAATAAAATCGTAGCCTTCTTCAATAAACAATCTATGCATATCAAATGGTACAGCAATTCGGTGTGATGCTTCGCTACGACTTGCACGGCGCACAAGCACAGGTGATATGTTCATCACAAAGAAACAGCCCTCTGCCAAAACACGATGAGCGTTTTGAATGATTTTTCTGATTTTGAGAAGATATTCTTCGTAGGTGACGTAATCAGTATATTCAGGGCGAGCGTTGTAATATGGCGGTGAAGTGAAAATCAAATTCACACTTCCCGCAGGGAGTTCTTGTAAAAGTTCTTCACTATCGCCTTGAGCGATTGTATTTCGCAAAGAAGATAAAACATAAGTTCCATTTTGCTTTTTTGCCTTAGTTTTTTTATGATTATTTCGCCCAAGCAGACGGGATTCGAGCACTTCGGGATTTGTTGATTTATCTTCGATAATTAATGATGTATATGCGTCAATGACAACTTCGCCTAATCTGTCGTGTGACGCTTTTCCCACTAAAGGCACTCGCCAAATATGATAACGATCATCTACTTCTGGTAATCCAAACTTAATCGCATTTTCTAGTTTTGCGCGCTCTAGCCAAAAAGATGCAACCTTTTTGGCAGATTTCACATCTAAAACATTGTATTTTCTTTTGTTGGCAACTGTATTTTTTGTAAGCATGGTAAACCTATTTTACCATTTACCCTCTTGTGTGCCGTTTTCTCCCCGCCGAGTCTTTAGCACCGCCGTTATAATCGGCACATGCCCACAGACGTTTCGATTCTCTTCCTCGGCAAAGCAGAAGACCCATATTGCGCGCGCGCATTAGACTTTGTCCGTGCGCATTCTTCGCGCGTGACGGCCTGCCTGGGCAAGTGGAATCAGCCCCTGCCCGAGGCGGCCCGCGCCTGGGAGGGGGACTACATCATTTCATATCTCTCACGCTGGATCGTCCCCACAGACTTGCTGGCCCGCGCAGCTCGTGCGGCAATTAATTTTCACCCCGCCTCGCCGGAATACCCGGGCATCGGTTGCAACAATTTCGCGCTGTACGAGGGCGCAAAAGAATACGGCGTCACCTGTCATCACATGTCGCCCCAAGTAGACTCGGGCGCGATCATCGCCGTTTCGCGTTTTCCCATTTACCCAGCTGACAATGTCGCCTCTCTGTTGGAGCGCACCTATCAGCATCAGATTGCGTTGTTTATGGAGGTTGCTCAATTAATTGTCGCAGGCAAAGACCTGCCCGTCTCCACCGAGCAATGGACTCGTCCGCCGTTCACGCGCAAACAATTCAATGAGTTGTTCCGCATCACCCCCGAAATGGACACAGCCGAGGTCGCCCGCCGCGTGCGCGCTGTCAGTTTTGGGCAGTGGCAACCGTATGTTGAAATTGCGGGCTATCGGTTTGAGTATCGACCATAATCTTTTGCCACAGATTTCACAGATTATCACGGATTTCAATTTAATAATCAGTGCAAATCCGTGTAATCCGTGGCTAAAAAAAAGAGATGCCTTTTGAGCGTTTGAAATCCGCTTTCATTCTCCCTGATTCTTTGCTACAATCCCAGTGCAATTTTCAATCATCCACTCTTTTAAGGAGGAAGGCATGCCTGATAATATTTGTTGTGTCGGCGGCGAGACGGGAGTCCACCAGATCGGCGGACGCTGGTTTTGCGAACGTCATTACCAGAGCGCCCTGCGCGAACGTCGCGGCGCCTGGAGCTCCAACTTCGGCCTGATTTTGGCGTTGGTCGTATTTGTGGGCCTCGTTTATGCGCTGGACAATTTCGTCCAGCCGGTGTTTACGCCCGTTTCGCTGGTCGTAAGCGGAGTCTTGCTGGCCCTCGTGCCCGCCGGCATTTGGCTGGGCGTGTTTTACCAGCAAGACCGCCTCGAACCCGAGCCGAAGCATCTTGTGCTGTCGGTCTTCGTGCTCGGCGCACTCCTGGCCGGAGCCGTGGGAATTCCGCTGGTCGAAAATGTTTTCCGCGTTTCAGACTGGCTGTTCACCGACACACTGACCATCATTCTGGGCAGTATTCTTGTGGTGGGCTTTACCCAGGAATTCCTGAAATATGTTGCGGTGCGTTACAGCATCTACTCCTCCACTGAGTTTGACGAGGCCACCGACGGCGTCGTCTATGCCACTGCCGCGGGACTGGGTTACGCCACCGTGCTCAACGTGCTCTTCGTCGTGCGCAATGGCGGCGTAGACATGGGCGCAGGCATGATTCACATGGCGGTCGTTGCGCTGGCGCAGGCTGGCGCGGCCGGCATCACTGGCTATTTCCTCGGTCGCGCAAAATTTGAAAATGAACCCGTCTGGTGGATGCCCGCCGGCATCACCCTCGCCGCCGTCGTGAACGGACTGTTCAACTGGGCGCGTGGCGCAGTCACTCGCGGCGAGGTCAGCCTCTCGGGGGGCGCATCCAGCCCCTGGTCCGGACTGGTGCTCGCCGCTGTCGTGGCGTTCGCCTGCCTCGGCGCTGTCAGCTGGTTAATCCACCGTAACGTGCGCATGGCCCTGGCCACCAAGTAGGAGATGATGATGAACGCAACCAAAGTTTCCCTGGGTGACCGTTACGCCGAAGTGGCCGTGGTGATCGTCACCATTGTGGCCGTGCTGGCTGGCTTGCTGGTTCGAGATAATGCCATCAGCCGCAGTGTGCCGTTTGAGCTGGCTGGTGTGCAAGCCGCCGCTCCCGCCGGTTGGATTCAATCTGCTCCCGAAGGCGATGTGCTCTTGAATGTGCGCGAGCGCAACACCTTTGCCTACCAGACCAATTACGCCATTTCCAAATTGCTGTTGAGCGCCGATAGCGGCCAGCTGGAGGTCGCAAGTTTTGGCACACTTGAACAGGCGCAAACGCTGAATTCTTATCGCCTTCTAGACCAGCGCACCGTCACCATTGGCGGACGCGAAGCCTACGAAGTGCAATATGTGTTCGTCGAATCGAATCCCAACGTGACCCACGCAGACCTGCCCGTTGTGGTACTCGGCGTGGACTATTATTTCACCACCGCCGACGGCGCTGTGGTCGTCAGCTATCGTGCATCGCAAGCCAATTTCGAGAATGGGCTGGCGCGCTTCCATCTCTTCCTGGAATCAGTCCAGTTCTAAGGAGACAGCCATGAAAAAAGGCAAACTAAATCGAATCTGGCTGGCGGGTCTGGCCTTCATGCTCGTCACTGTGGCCTGCATGGGCACAGGCACTTCGCCCGTGGTGGTCGACCCCACTCAGTCGAGCAACACTAACGACACCGCGCCAGTCACCAACCGTGACAACCTCATCGCCGCCACTGTGCAAATCTACGGCATGTTCAATCAAAACGGTGAACTCGTCCCCGGCTACATTGGCTCGGGCACCCTCATCTCAGCCGACGGTCTCATTCTCACCAACGCGCACGTCGCCGACCCCGCCACAGTGGGCGACCCCGACTTTCACCCCGACGCGCTGGCCATTGGCATCACCAACTCTGAAGATAGACCCCCCGTGCTTTCCTACCACGCCGAAGTCCTCGCCATTGACGGATTCCTCGACCTGGCCGTCATCCGCATCACCTCCACGCTCGATGGCGGGTCGCTGAACCCGGGCGATCTACAACTTCCCTTCGTGCCCCTCGGCGATTCCGACCTCGTGCATGTCGGCGACCACGTCAACATCTACGGCTTCCCCGCCATCGGCGGCGAAACCATCACCTACACCGACGGCAACATTTCCGGCTTCACCGCAGAAGAAGAAATCGGCGCCCGTGCCTGGATGAAAACCGACGCGACGATTTCCGGCGGCAACTCCGGCGGACTCGCCGCCGACGACAGCGGACGCATCATCGGCGTACCCAGCCGCGCCTCAAGCGGGTCGGGCGGAGAAATCACCGACTGCCGCGTGGTGCAAGACACCAACGGCGACGGCATCCTCAACAGCCAGGACAGTTGCATCCCCATCGGCGGATTCATCAACGCCCTGCGCCCGATCAACCTGGCCGTGCCGTTGATCAACGCGGCCAAAGCCGGCCTTACCTACAATAGCCCGTTCGGAACCGTGGGCGTCACCGCCAGCGGCTCGGGCACCGAAACGTTTGGCCCCGTCACCTGGCTCGAATCTGACGGAGACTGCAACACCGGTGACGTGCTGGATGCTTATCCATCCAACGTTTCGGCGCTGGTGGCCTCCTTCGATTTCAGCGGCATGATAGACGGCCAGGCCTGGAGCTCCATCTGGTATCTCGACGGCGAATTAATCTACCAGAGCAACGACGCCTGGGAAGATGGCGAACAAGGCAACTATGAATTCTGCCTGTACAACACCGAAAGCGCCATCCCCGACGGCAACTTCCGCGTGGAGTTCTTCGCCAGCGATGACCAAACGGTCCTCGCCGAAGGCAGTGTGGTGGTGGGCAAAGGCACCACCGCTCCGCAAAACAATCCGCCCAGCGCAAACGGCGTCACCATCTACGGCACCGTCACCGACGCCAGCACCGGTCGCGGCATTGACGGCGCTTATGTGTTTATTCTCATGCCCGGCATCACCTATGACATTTGGGAGACCAGCGGTTATTCAGACGCATTGGTCTACCTCACTGTGCAGACGGACCGCAACGGCAACTACCGCATGCCCTCCACCATTGAGCGCAATCTGCCCTACACCATCGTCATCAGCGCGCAAGGCTACTACGACAAGTACGGCGATTTGCTCACTTGGTTCGACAGTGACCCCTCTGAGTATGAAATGAGCGCGGAGATGAATCAGTAACTCACGTAAGTTAGCAAAGTGCATGGAAAAAAGCAAAGAGCGCGGACGAAAGTCCGCGCTCTTTGCTTTTTATATGGAGTGCGGGAGCTTGCTCTCGCACTCCATATGCCGCAACGACTGAAGTCGTTACTACAAACTACCCTAACACAAAATTATCGATCAGGCGCGTCTGGCCGATGAACACCGCCATCGAAAGCAGAGTCTTGCCCGTCAGCGTTTGCAGTTCCTCCAGCGTGTCGTAATCTGCCGCAGAAACATATTGCATACGTGCCAACGGCTGCAAATCGATCACATGGCGCAGGATGCCGCGCAAAACATCGCCATCCCTTTCGCCGTGCTGATAAGCCTGTTGCGCCGCGCTCAACGCGTTGAACAACACGGTGGCGGCCTTTCGCTCCTCGGCGTTCAAGTACGCATTACGGCTCGACATGGCCAGCCCATCCGCCTCGCGCACGGTGGGGCCGACGATGATTTCAATCGGGAAATCCAGATCGCGCACCATTTTACGAATCACCGCCGCCTGTTGCGCATCTTTTTGACCGAAGTACGCCCGCTCAGGCTGGACTGCGCTAAATAGCTTGGTCACCACCGTGGTCACGCCTCGAAAGTGCCCGGGGCGGGCCGCGCCTTCGAGGGGCCGAGTCAACCCTTCGACCTCCACCCAAGTGCTGAACCCGGGCGGATACATCCCCTCGGGTGTCGGCGTCCACACCAAATCCACGCCAGCAGACTCCAGCAATTGCAGGTCACGCTCGAGATTGCGCGGGTACTTGGCCAGATCCTCGTTCGGAGCAAATTGCGCCGGGTTGACGAAGATACTCGCGATGACGCTGTCACACTCGGCCCGAGCGCGACGCGCGAGCGAAATATGTCCCTCGTGGAGATAACCCATCGTGGGAATCAGGCCCGCCGTCCCGGGGAGAGCGAGGCGGGCGGCGCGCAAGTCGGCTAGGGTGCTGACCATCTGCATGGGGCGAGTCCTCCAAAGTTGTCTGACAAATCCAAAAATTCACCGTTGACGGATAGAAAATCTGTGCTACACTACTAGAGTAGATTTAGAGAAAAGGAGACTAAAATGGCTTACGCATATACCAACTCGAAAGGCACCACGTACTACCTGCACACGAATGGCAAGATGTTTTTCTTCTCGAAAGAAGTCAAAGAAGGCGCCGTGGACACTCTGCCCGCGAACCGCATGGTCGTGGAAATGAAAACCGGCCTGCCCGTCTTGAAGAAGACTGAACCCGCAGGCGACGCCAAACCCTAAGGCGTCAGACCACAAAGTATAACCCCGCTCGCCACACACACTTTTCTTTTAGATAACAAGGAGACCATTATGACACGCAGACAAGCATCTAAGAGTTTTGAAACAAAAGGAGAGCAGACATGCCCACGCTAAACCGAGTGCAACTGATTGGTAGACTGGGCAAGGACCCGGAAAGCAAGTTCACGCCCACTGGCAAAAAGGTAACATCCTTTAGCGTCGCTGTCAGCAATCGCTGGAAAGACAAAAGCGGCGCGATGAAGGAATCCACCGAGTGGGTCAACATCGAAGCCTGGGAACGTCTGGGCGAGGTGTGTCAGCAGTATCTACACAAAGGCAGTCTGGCCTTTCTCGAGGGACGTTTGCGAACCGAGAAGTACGAGCACGATGGCGAGACCAAGTACTTCACCAAGGTGGTCCTGCAAAGCCTCGAGTTCCTCGACAAGAAACCCGCTGAAGAACCGATGATGACCGTGGAAGAGGACGCCCCAGGCTACGAAGCCTGAGACGACCCAATCAATGTGTGTGGAATCAACAGCCGACTCGCGAGAGTCGGCTGTTTTTTTATTTAGGGTAGCTCACAGTTAGGTTTTCCTTGCACTCGCTCTTCGACTTCGGGGGTACCCTCCGCTCAGGGCGGTGAATGTTTAGTGTGGCGCTTATTCTTTTCAGGTAGTGGTTAAATAGCAAGTGCTGATTTGGCGAGATTGTAACGAATTATGTAGAGTCGAGTAACCCATTCATGATAGAAATCGGACTTTGAAAACGATAAAGTCTTG
>VFKQ01000025.1 GCA_009885445.1 Anaerolineaceae bacterium
GTCATAAAGCGCTTGGCTGTCGTATTTGGGGGAGGCTGGGTGGGGGCGCGTCCCTGCGGGAGTGCTGGTCGAGCGCCGTCCTGCGGCCAGAGGGAGCGTCGAAGGGTAGGGTGAGCGCACTTCTCGCCCATATCGAGACCCAGTCCGCTACGGGGGATGAGTTGAAGTTGGTCCGCGCGCGGTAGAGGCGTGGTGGCGCGGGTGCTCCTGCATGCTCGGCAATATTGAATGCGCAAAATTTTATGGTACAAATTCATAGCCAGCGGCTTCGCGCGGGCAAAATCAAAAAGGAGTTAATCAAATGTCAGGCAAAATAAAATTCACCAACACCGGGCCTGCCGGCAAAATTCATTACACCGAAGGATTCCTGAAGAAGAACTCCTGCGAGTTCTATTGGGGATTCAGCGGCGGCGACACCGTTGCCACGGTCTGGTTCCCCAGCGCAGATAAATGGGGCGCAAAATATCCCTGGGCCGCCGGGCGCCACAAAGAGATTTTAGAAACGGTGGCCGCACAAACCCGCAAAGAAATGGCCCGCTCAGCCACGATCAAATGGGAAGCCGACCGTTTTCATCTGGTAAAGTCTAGTCCGCGCATCATCACCACATCCATCCCACCGCACAGGAATCGCCCGCAATGAAACTCCGTTACAGCCTCTCGTTCCTCTTAATCACCAGCCTCCTGTTCACCGCTTGCGCCCCAGCCTCCACCGAACCAAGCGCAGACGCGATTCGCACCTCCGCCGCGCAGACGATTCAAGCCGAAGTGTCGCCCGCCATTCAAGCGACTCCCAGCGCGCCGCCAGTGGCTTCTGCGCCCCCCGCCGCCAGCTCCACGGTTGAAGTCGCACCCACGGCGGCACCCGCCTCGGGCGGGGCGGGCTTCGCCGTCAACGTCAGCTATGCGCCGGTCTCTTTCTCGTTCGGTTCAAATGTCGCCGCCAGCTGGTCAGTCGAAGTGATTCCCCAAGGCCCGGGCAGTTCGACCAGCGCCGGCCCAGTGGACTACACCGACCCCGAGCATCTCGTCTTCACACTGGGTGAGTACGCCGTTCCAGAGATTTGCGCAAACTGCGCGCGCCCAGCGCAAATATTTATTTATCCCGCCGTGGCCATGTCACAACAAAACCCGGTCGCGGCCCCGCGCATCGCCGCCTTGAGCGCCTTCCTCGCCTCCCCTCCCGCAGACCTCACCGATCAAAGTGTAGCGCTCCCTTTCCTGCCTCTGTTCAACGCCGCGCAAATATTTCACGCGCAAGTCAGCTTCATAAATTTTCAAAATGGCCGCGGCGTGCGCTATCTCACGGGCCACGCATGACCGACCCGCTGACCTACATCGATTTCATGGCGCAAATGTTAAACGGGCTGGCCTCCAATTCATTCAGCCCCGACCTGGCCGCGCTGGACGCCATGATTGCAACCCTCTTGGTCAGTCCATAAACGCGCACTTGCGAAGGAAATTGATTCATGAAACTTTATCGCGCTCTTTCCATTTTCTTGACTCTCAGCCTCCTGCTCTCGGCCTGCGACGTCACCATAGACATGGGCACCGCGCCCACAGCAGATGTCAACATCAACTCGACTTTCGCCGCCCAAACGGTGCAAGCCGTCATCGCGGGCGGCTCGCTGTCCACGCCCACAGCGGGCGTCCCCGCCCCAGCCATTCCCAGCCTCGACTCGCCCACGCTCAGGGCCGGAGTGGCCATCGACGGAACCACGGCAGAGCCCGGACCGGGTTGCAACGACCTAGCCACGCACACCGAGTGGACCTTCAACGGAAAAGTCTACGACGTCAAAGTGGTCAACACGCCGCTGGCCGCGAACACAAAATTCGTCATGGCCTGGACCATTAAAAACACCGGCAGTTGCACCTGGGACGACGGCTACATAATGAGATTTGAATCGGGCACAAAGATGACAGAGAGTGTCACCTTCCCACTTCTGCAACCCGGCCAGACCCTGTCCCCCGAGCAGAGCACCACCCTCAGCATCGACATGACGGCCCCAGCCGCTTCAGGCGAATATCGCGCAGACTGGCAACTGCTCAATACTCAAGGCACGGCACTGATCAACTTCGGCATCATCATCAAAGTCGGCGTGGCCACCACGTCATCTTCGCTGGGCAAACCCGCTGATCTGCGCTACTCTTACGATTGCTCGGGCGGCGTACTCAAAGTCACCCTCACCTGGCTCGACAAAGCCAGCGGCGAAGATGGCTACCGCATCTACCGCGATGGGGCGCAAGTGGCCGTCATCGCCGCAAACTCCACAGCCTACGTAGATGTCGCACCCAAGATCGGCACCTACACTTACACTGTCGCGCCATTCAACAGCACCGGCGAAGCGCCCCAGCCAGTGACAGCCACACCCACGAATTGTTTGTGAAGATATAATCTGCACACCAAGCAATTAGAAAACATTCCACTCGTAGCCTGAAAGGAGCGTGACCCATGCCCGCTGAATATCACATCGCCTTTTGGAACGTTGAGAATCTCTTCGACATCGAAGGCTCGCCGCGCCGCGAAGAGAAAGTGGCCCGCGCCATCGGAGCCGACATCGCTGGCTGGACGCAGAGCCTGCTCGATAAAAAAGTCAGCCAGCTCTCCACAATCATCAGCAAAATGAACAACGGCCTCGGCCCAGACCTGCTCGGCGTCTGCGAAGTCGAAAACAAATTCGTCGTTAACCTGCTTGCGCAAAGCCTCGGCGCGCTTGGGCGCAACTACAAAGTTATTCATCACGACACACAAGACAAACGCGGCATAGACGTGGCCTTCCTCTACGACGCCACCCGCCTCACAGTGCCCGAACCCATCGAGCAAAACGTGTTCAGTCACTTCGTCCTGCGCCGCACCGCCACACGCGACCTCGTGCAAGTCAGCTTTCGCACAGTGCGCGGACGCCACCTCGTTGTCATTGGCAATCACTGGCCCTCGCGCAGTGGCGGCCAGGCCGAGTCTGCGGCCTACCGCGCCATGGCCGGTGAAACACTGTCCTATTTTCACGAACGCATCCTGGGTATACACGGCGACAAAACCCCCGTGCTGGCCCTCGGCGATTTCAACGACGAACCCTTCGACCCCTCCATCACCGATTACGCCCTCGGCACACGCACCGCCGACAAAGTCATCAGCGGGCGCAACCCATATTTCCAAAACTTGATGTGGCCGCTGATGGGCAAAGGCCTCGGCTCATTTTATTTCGACGGCCAGAATATGCTCGACCAGATTCTGGTCAACAAGAATTTTCTCAAACCCGATTCTATTTTCAAAGTTAAAACCAACTCGGCCAATGTTTTGCGTCTCGCGCCCATGACCGACAAAAAAGGCCCGCGCCCGATTCACTTCGGCGGCATGGGCAAACCCGTCAACCAAAACGGCTTCAGCGACCACTTCCCCGTCGAGGTCGTCATCGTCGAGGCGGATTAACTTTCAGCAACGGCAAACCCGCCCTCCGCGCGGACTCGAACCGCGCAGGTTGATTCTGCTCAACGGGCCGCGCATCCCTATCCGCGCCCCAAGCGGGTCGGGCGGAATCGAATCGCAGTCCCTCGCAAGTTGTGCAAGCCTCCACGAAATAAAAAATCCCGCGAACGCTTCATGCGCCTCGCGGGATTTTTTCACGTGCGAACCTGTCTACATGTGTACTTGTCTACCTCCTCACCCCTCCCTCACTCCATACGGAAAACCATAATCGGTCATCTTCGCCAGAAACGGAAGCGGGTCAAATGCCTCCGGCCCGAGTACGCCTGCGCCCTGCCAGATGCCGTGCTCGATTAAGTCCATGGCGATGACCGCGCTGAAAGCGGTTTGCGCGACGACGGCCTGACAGCCCCATGCTTGCATACACTCGGCATTATCCGCGACCTGATACAAGTAGACTTCTTTTTTCTTTCCATCTTTCGTGCCCGTCACCCATGTGCCAGCCACGGTCTTGCCGCTCATTTCCTCACCGAGGTGTGCCGGGTCGGGCAGGCAGGCGGCCACCACGTCACGCGGCGCAACCTGCACGCCCTTCACGTTAATTTTTTCTTTGTTGTCGAGGCCAAGCATGTGCAAAGTTTTTAACACACTGATGAATTGATCACCCAGCCCATATTTAAAAGTGACGCGCTTCGCTTGAATCCAACGCGGCACGAGCAAAACTTCCTCATGCTCCACGTTGACAACTTCCACGGGGCCGATCTCGGGAAAGTCGAAAACTTCTGGTTCTGAAAACGGCTCGGTGGTATGCCAATCGCCGTCCTGCCAGATCACCGGCGGATTGAGGCATTCTTCGATGGTTGTCCAAATTGAAAAACTGGGCGCAAATTCATAACCCGCGATGGTGATGTTCGAGCCGTCGCGGATGCCGATCTCGTCAATCTCGTCAAATAAATGGTCCGCGGCGTAACGCGCGAACACATCCGCCATGCCCGGCTCGACGCCGCAACCGACGAGGGCCAGCAATCCTTTCTTCTCCCATTCGCTGGCTTTGGCAAATTGATAATCGCCCAGTTTGACTCCGGTCTTGCGAAAAGGTTCGGAGGGGTGCGCCTTCGAGAGAGTCATGGCCATGTCCATATATTTCGCGCCGACGTTAAAGGCCGCGTCGAAAATCGCTTCGTTGTAGACGGGGTCTACGGCGTTCATGATCAGGTCGGGCTGATATTTTTTCGCCAGCGCCTCAATGTTTTCCTGGCGGCTCGCGTCTACAAACTCGACCGGGAAGCGGGCCGGGTCACCTAATTTTTTTTGCACTTCCTCAGCGCGTTTCAAGTTGTAATCGGCCAGCACCATTTGCGAAATCCACTTGCGTGGCTTGGCCATCGCGGCAATGGCCTCGCCCACACCGCCCACTCCAATCATTAATACTTTCATAAGAACTTGCTCCGTAAGTTTTATAACCCGCATGGCGAGTTAGATTTGTACCTATTATATCGGCAGGCGCGCCGCGTGGCGCGTGAAAAAACGTCCCGGAGAAAATGCAAAAAAGGGCCGACCCCTCACGAGGTCGGCCCGATGCGTGCCTGGGTGGGCTATTCGCCTTTTACTTCAATCCAAATCTGGTCGTAGAGCGGGGTGGCGTCGCCCACGTCTTCGATGCCGTGACCATTTGCAACTGCCTCGGCGGGCGGGTTAGTGATGGGCGAGTCGAAGTAGGTGCTGTAGGTTTCGGGATAGTTGGTTTTGGCAAATTCGAGCGCGGCGGCGTTCGGGTTGGTGTAGGTGAAGTCGCGCAGGGTCAGCCAGAAGACGTTGCCTTGCATGGTGTAATTCAACCAGGCATAGACGGCGTCGAGGTGCGGCGCGTCGACGGGGATGGCCCAGTTATCTTGCCAGAGAATTGCGCCCTCGGTGGGGTAGATATATTGAATGGTTGGGACCTCAGCTTGCGCGGCGAGGGCTTCGAAGGTCCAGGTCATGCCCAGGTCCACGTCACCGGCGATGAGGGCGGTCTTGGGGCTGTCGCTGTCAAAGAGCTTAACGTTGGGGACCAGCTCGGCCAGCTTGATTTTGGCCAGCTCTAAATCAGCGGGGTCGGTGGTATTGGGGTCGAGGCCGATTGCGAGGAGAGTCAAGCCGATTACAGCGCGCGATTCATCCAAAAAGACGAGGCGGCCAGCGTATTCGGGGTTCCACAAATCAGCCCACGAGGTTGGGACAGTATCAACTCTTGCGGTGTTGACCACAATGGCGTCGGTACCCGCGAGGTAGGGCAGGGTGTATTTGTTGCCCGGGTCGAAGGATTTGTTCATCCAGCCTGCGTCAAAGTTCTTCATGTTGGGCAGTCTGGAGTGATCCAATTCTTGCAACAGTTCTCCACGAATCATCAAGCCGATAATGTAGTCGGTGGGCTGGACGAGGTCGTAGCCCGCGCCGCCTGCCTGCAGTTTCGGATACATTTCCTCGTTGGAAGAATATTCAGAGCGGTTGACGGTGATGCCGTAGACCAATTGGAAACAGTCAATCATGTCTTGCGGAATATATTCCGTCCACACGAAAAGATTCAACTCGGTGGAGGTCACTTCCATGCGCGGCTCGGGGAGCGGGCAGACGAAACCAGACGAGGTGACCAGCTCCTCGGTCGGTGCCTGAGTGGTTTTGCCACCGCAGGCCGCCAACGCGAGGCTCAGCAAAGCTGTCAGCGTTAGCAATTTGAACAGATTCTTTTTCATTTCTAATCTCCTTTTTGCATGCGAACAAAATTTAGAACACACAGCAAGCGCTGTGGTCTTCACGAAGTTTTATTTGGCCTCACGCGCCTGCAGTCTCTGCAACAGCACGACTGCGACCAGCACCAGCCCGATCCAGATAGTGGAAAGGGCATTCACTTGCGGCGTGATGATGCGCCGCAATAATCCATACACATAGATGGGCAGGGTGGTCGCGCCTGGGCCGGTGGCAAAAAACGTAATCACAAAATCGTCCAGCGAAAGCGTGAAGGCCAGCAATGCGCCTGAAAGCACCCCGGGCAAAATCATCGGAAAGGTGACGCGCCAGAAAGTGACCAGCTCGTTTGCGCCCAAATCCATGGCGGCTTCTTCGTAGGATTTATCAAAGCCCTGCAAACGCGCCTGCACCACCAAAGTGACGAAGGGCACGCAGAAGGCAATGTGCGAAACGATGACTGTGCCAATGCCCAGCGTGAGGCGCGCATCGCCTGCCAGCCCGAGCGAATTATTGACAATGGCAAACAGTTGGCTGAAGAGAGTCAGCACGCCAATGCCCATCACGATCTCAGGGATGACAATGGGGATGTACAGCGAAAGTTGCGCAAAGGGTTTTATGCGGAAGTTGTAGCGTTGCATGGCCAACGCGGCCATGGTACCGATAATTGCCGAAACAAACGTGGAGGTCAGCGCAATGGTCAGCGTGTTGCGCGCGGCCACGCCCACTTCTTGATTCTTGGCCAGCTCACAGAACCAGTGGAAGGCTCCGCACGGGCTTTGCGTGACCAAACTCCCCTCCATCTGTAGCGGACCGACGGACGGGATGAAGCCTTCGAAGAGTATGTTCGTGCGCGAGGCGTTAAACGAATACAACACCAGCATCACAATTGGCGCGTATAAAAAGAAATAAACAACCAGCGCGGCAATGCGAATGAATGGATGGCGACGATGTGGGTTCATGCCGTGCGCTCCATTTCAAAAAGGGTCGTAGCCTGCGGGATTATCATGCGACAACAATCTCCTCGCCGAAGCCGAATTTGCGCGTATAGAAGTAGGTGACAATCAACGTCAGAATCATTAAAATCAATGATGCCGCCGAGCCGAAGGTTGGGTCGCGCGCGTCGAGGAATTGGCGCTGAATCAAATTGCCGACCAGAATCACTTGCCGCCCGCCGAGGATGTCTGAAACGATAAATGTGCCCATGACGGGGATGAAGACCAGAATCGTCCCAGCCACGACCCCCGGCATAGACAGGGGCAGGGTCACCCGCAAAAAGGTGCGGAAGGGATTCGCCCCGAGGTCCGCCGCGGCTTCGAAGAGGGCGTTGTCAATTTTTTCCAGCGAGGTGAAGATGGGCAGAATCATGAACGGAAGAAATTCATAGACCATGCCGACCAACACCGCGCCGGGCGTGTACAACATTTGCAGAGGCTCAAACGGAATATTCAAACGAGCCGCAAGCCAGCCGATGATACCGTTGATCACGCCCTGCTCGCGCAAGAGCATCATCCACGCGTAGACGCGGATGACGAAGTTCGTCCACAGCGGGACCAGCACGAGCATCAAAAAAGTGGTGCGTTGTTTGGGATGGGCGCGGGCGATGAAATAGGCGAGCGGGTAGGCCATCGAAATGACGATGAGCGTTGTATTGAAAGCCAGCGACAGTGAACGGCCAAGAATATTTACATACAGCGGTTCGAAACAGGAGGCCTGCCCAGCATCGCAATTAGTGGAATAACCAAACAGGCGCAGGTAGTTGTGAAAACTGAAGCCATAGATGACGCCGCCGTCGGCGTCGCGCGAGCCGAAGCTGATTACCAGCGTGAGCAAAAGCGGAATAATCAACAGGCCAATCATCCACAATAAAGTGGGCGTGACCAGTAGCGTGCCCTGTGCCGATTTGTTTTCGCGCAAGCGTTTTAGCATGGCCGCCTCAAGCGTCCGCCAGAATGAGCGTGTTCTCGGGCATCAGATTCAAAGTTAAATTTTGCCCAGCCGTGTAATATGCTTTTGGGTCGAGACTCGAAACTCGGTTCTGCTCCCAGACCTTGATGGTCAGCTTACCCACTTCGACATAGACGTGCGTGTCCGAGCCGATGTAGGTGGTGGTCTTCACCGCGCCGCGGAAAGAGTTTTGTTTTGAAACCGGCTCATCTGAAATACGAATTTTTTCGGGGCGGATACATACCACCGCTTTCTCCCCCATCTTCACTTTGCCGGTATTGAGGCCAGTCACTTCGGTCATCAGCGCGGGGACGAGCACATTAGCGCGCTCGCCATTTATAGATTGCACAGTGCCTTCAAGAAAATTCGACTCGCCAATAAAGCCAGCCACAAAGCGGCTGGTGGGCCGCTCGTAAATTTCAACGGGCGTGCCCATCTGCATGACCTTGCCTTTGCTCATCACCGCGATGCGGTCAGACATGGTCAGCGCTTCCTCCTGGTCGTGCGTCACATAGATGAAAGTGATGCCCACTTTTTGTTGAATGGCCTTGAGTTCCAGTTGCATTTCCTTGCGCAGTTTTAAATCCAACGCGCCGAGCGGCTCATCAAGAAGCAGAACGTTGGGCAATTTCACCAACGCGCGCGCGAGAGCAATGCGCTGTTGCTGTCCGCCCGAGAGTTGTTTGGGGAAGCGCTTCTCCATGCCCATCAGTTGCACCATATCCAGAACACGCCCCACGCGCGCCTTAATCTCGTCGGGCGGGGCTTTTTCCATTTCGAGTCCGAAGGCAATATTTTGATAAACGGTCATATGTTGGAATAAAGCATAGCTTTGGAAAACTGTATTCACATTGCGCTGGAACGGCGGCGTGTGCCCCATGGCCTGACCTTCGATATATATCTCCCCTTCGCTCGGCCACTCAAAACCGGCCATCATGCGCAGGGACGTGGTCTTGCCGCATCCCGAGGAGCCCAGCATCGAAAAGAATTCCCCGTTCTTGATGTTCATGTTCACGTGGTCCACTGCATTGAGCATAGTGCCCTCTGGAGTCTTGAAGGTCTTCACCACGTCGCGCATTTCAACCGCAAATTCGCTAAGCTCTTTCATCTACTACATGCTCCCGTGAATGGATTTCAACGTGTCTTCGAGCCGTTCGAGCAAAATATCCAACTGAGCCATGCTAATCACCAGCGGCGGTTCGATGCGAATGGTCTGCGCACTGGTCAACGTGCCAGCCACCAACACATTGCGCTTGAACAAACCTGCCGCCACTTTATAACCAATTTCAGGACTCTTGAAGTGCATGCCGATGAGTAGTCCCTTGCCGGTAATTTTCTCATATATTTGCGGATATTGCGCGGCGAATTTTTCCAGCTTCGGCATCAGGTATTCGCCCTTCAATGCGGCCTGTTCCCAAATGCGTTCGCGCAAGGTGACGTTGATCGAGGCAATCGCCGCCGCACAGGCCAGGGCGCCTCCACCCGTTGTCGTCGTGTGCATGAACGGGTTTGGGTACATCATCGGCTCGAAGATTTCCTCCGTCGTCACCACCGCGCTGACGGGCATCACGCCCCCGCCCAAAGATTTCGCCACTGCCATAATGTCGGGCACAACATCCCAATGGTCCACGCCCCACAACTTTCCGGTGCGACCCAGGCCCGTTTGGACTTCATCCGCTATCAGCAAGACTCCGTGCCGCTTCGTCGCCGCGCGGACTCGGGGCCAGAAATCGTCGGGCGGAACAATCGCTCCGGCCTCGCCCTGAATGGGTTCAAACAAAACCGCGGCGACTCCTATCCCGACCTTTTCGCAAATCTCGAGTTGCTGTTCCACCGCCCCCGCATCGCCAAACGGGACGTGATAAATCGGTCCGCCATAAAGTGCGCCCATCGGCTGACGGTAATCGGCCTTGCCCATCATCGAAAGCGAGCCGATGGTTTTTCCGTGAAATGCTTTTACGCCGACGATGAATGCAGATTTTTGCGAATATAGTTTTGCAACTTTTATCGCGGCCTCAATAGCTTCGGTGCCGCTGGCCGCGAACCAACTATATTTTAAATTTCCGGGTGTGATCTCGGCCATCAAACGCGCCAGCACACCGCGCAATGGGTCAATCAATTCTTGCGAAGGCATCGGCGAACGCCCCACTTGCGCGCGCACGGCTTCGACCACTTCGGGGTGGCACCAACCCAAATCCATCATGCCGAAGCCGCCGAGACAATCGAGATACTCGCGGCCGAGCACATCTTTAAACACCGCGCCCGAGCCGCTCCATTCCACCACCGCCCAGTCCCCTGCTTCAGTGACCGACTTGCGATACTCAAGCCAGCCGCGATTAAAGTGTTCGGCAAAATTTGTGCGCGATTCTTCGATGATTCCTTTTGCTTCTTCGTTCGATGGAAATTCATTGCGCGTGATGATGCCCATCCAGCGCGAGGAGTAATCGAGTGTGTGTTCAAAATCGTATTTCATAGTTTCCTTACATCCATAATTCGCTGGTCGAGTAGGCGGCGGGTTTCGATAAACATTCGAACGCTACCAACCGCCGCCGTATCGAGACCACCAATGAAGCAGAGTTATCCCGTTACAAAAATTCTTCTTGTTACTTGTGGTCTCGATACAACCTGCAACGAACACGCAGGTCTACTCGACCACCGTGTATATTTGAGATTAAAACTTCCGGCTCCATTCCTTCGGCCAGCGTTCAACAACCACTTTCTTCTGCGTGAAGAATTCCACCGCGTCCATGCCCTGCCCGTGCAAGTCGCCGAAGAAAGATTCCTTCCAGCCGCTAAACGGAAAGAACGCCATCGGCGCGGCCACGCCGATATTAATTCCGATGTTGCCCGCTTCAGCCTCGTACCGAAACTTGCGCGCCGCCGAGCCGCTCGACGTAAACAAACTGGCCTGATTGCCATACGCGCCACTGTTGACCAATTGAATCGCATCTTCAATCGTGTTCACATGCATGAGACTTAACACCGGCCCGAAGATTTCGGTCTGCGCAATCTCGGTTCCAGCGCGGACGTTGGAGAGGATCGTCGGACGAACGAAGTTTCCGCCCTCGTAGCCTTTCACGCGCGTGCCGCGCCCGTCCACGGTGGCCACAGCGCCCTCGCGCTCACCGAGGCCAATCAACTGTTCGACTCTATCTCGGCTGGCAGAATTAATCAGCGGCCCCATTTGCACGCCCGCATCGAGTCCATAGCCAACGACGCGCGTGGAGGCCGCATCGCAAATCATCTCGCTGAAAGTGTTGCGCGCCTCGCCCACCGTCACCGCCAGCGAGACAGCCAGACAACGCTGGCCCGCGCACCCGAATGCCGAGTCGGCGATGATGCGTGTGGCCATGTCCATATCGGCATCTGGCAAAACAATGACGGGATTCTTCGCCCCGCCCTGCGCAATGACGCGCTTGCCATGCAACGCGCCCTGACTGTAAATATATTTCGCCACGTTCGTGGACCCAACAAATGTAATCGCGCGAATCGTCGGGTGCTGGAGGATTGCGTCCACCGTATCTTTTGCGCCGTTGACGAGATTCACCACGCCCTTCGGGAATCCGACCTGCTCAATCAATTTGAAAATGAACTGCATCGTCATCGGTACTTTTTCAGATGGCTTAATCACATAAGTGTTGCCCGCCGCCAGCGCGTAAGGCAAGTACCAAAACGGAATCATGCCCGGGAAGTTAAACGGCGCAATCGTGGCGCATACCCCCACTGGCTGACGAATCATCATCTCGTCGATGCCGGGAGCGATGTCCTCGACGATCTCGCCCTTCATCATCATCGGCATACCGGCGGCGACCTCCACGTTTTCGAAGGCGCGCACCATTTCGGCTTTTGCTTCTTCAAATGTTTTTCCGCACTCTTCGGTGATCAGCCGCGCAATTTCATCGTGGTTCGCGCGCATCAGATTGCGCAGTGTGAAGAGATACTGCACGCGGTCCTGCACGGGAGTCCGCCGCCAGGCAGGGAAGGCTTCGGCGGCGGCGCGCGCGGCGGCGTCCACTTCGGCGAATCCGCCCAGCGGGGTCCGCGCGACGACTCCGCCGGTGGCGGGGTTGAGCACGTCGAAATATTCTTTGACGGAGGGTTTAGTCCATTCGCCGTTAATGTAGTTTAAGATTTCCATAGATTCTCCTCACGAAGTAGGGGCACGGCGCCGCCGTGCCCCTACAAAATCATGCAACCATCTTATCCATCAATTCGGCCAACCCCTCATCCAATAGATTCAGGCCGTCGTCGAGTTGTTCTTCGGTAATCACCAGCGGCGGGACGACGAAGAGGATGTTCTTGAAGTTGAAGACATACACGCCATTGGCGATCATGAAGTTTTTGAGCGCGGTCAAGTCCATTGGCTCTTTCGTTTGTCGATTCGTGACCAGCTCCAACGCGGAGAACATGCCGATGTAGCGCACGTCGCCAACGCAGGAGTGCTTGGCCTTCAACTCTTCGAGCCGCACCCCCAAATGTTTACCGACTTTCTTGGCGTTCTCAAATATCTTTTCATCTTCATAGACTGCGATGGTTGCCAATGCCGCGGCGCAGGCGAGGGCGTGTCCGCTGTAAGTCAGGCCCGCGTAGAGAACTTTGTCATCGAAGAATTTTGCGATCTTCTCGCGCACGATGACTGCGCCGAGCGGGACGTAGCCCGAGGTGATGCCCTTCGCGGTGGTGATGATGTCGGGGACGACGTTCCAGTTATCGACGGCGAACCACTCCCCGGTGCGTCCCCAGCCGGACATGACTTCGTCGGAGATGAGCAGAATTCCATATTTGTCGCAAATCTCGCGCATGCGCGGCCAGTATTCGTCTGGGGGGATGATCAGGCCATTCGTCCCCGTGACCCCTTCGAGGAAGATCGCCGCGATTTGGTCCGGCCCCTCGTGCTGAATCACCTCCTCCACGTGGCTGATACATTCGCGGTGGCAGGTGTCTTTCGTCCAGCCGAAGGGACAGCGATAACAATAGGGGTCGAGGAAATGCACCACGCCCGACATGGCTGGCTCGGCGGGCAGACGGCGGTAATCACCGGTGAGCGACATCGCGCCGTGCGTTGCGCCGTGATAGGAGCGATAGCGCGCGAGGATTTTGTGGCGGCCGGTGTAAAAGCGCGCAATCTTGATGGCGTTCTCGTTGGCTTCCGCGCCGCCGAGGGTGAAAAAAGTTTTCTTCAAATCGCCGGGGGTGATCTCGCTGAGTTTTTTGCCCAGCAATCCGCGCGGCTCAGTGGCCATGCCCGGTGCGGCAAATGTCAATTGCGCGGCCTGCTCCTGAATCGCTTTGACAACTTTGGGGTGCTGGTGACCCACATTGGTGTTGACCAACTGCGATGCGAAATCGAGATAGCGTTTTCCATCTGCATCCCAAAAATAGACGCCCTCGGCTTTGGCCATTGGAATCGGATTCACTTGTCCCTGATTTGACCAGGAGAAAAAAGTGTATTCCTTGTTAAGCTCGATCATTTCTTGATTGTTCATAGTTTTTCCTTCTTCAATTTTTTTCTAGAATTGAAAATAAATAAATGGAGAAGTGCCGCCGGCGGCAAACAGAAAAGCAAAAAGAAATTCCGCTGCGATAACGGGGATGACATGCGGCTGGCGATAGTCCGATAAAAATCCATCCGGCTTACGCAGGCGCAGGTAAAAGCCGCCGATGATGACGATGAGCATATAAAAAGCCGCAGGGGCAAAAAACCAATGCGCGCCAACAGGGTGGATGAAAAGCAATTTCTTGAAAACTTCTGCGGCGATGATGAGATTGGGCGATCGGAAAAATACGCAGGCGATGGCGACCCACAGGTACACGCCCAGCGCCCGCAAAAGCGACCCGGGCCATGACCACGCCTGTGGTTGTTTGCCTCGACTGAAGATTCTCTCCGCCCACAGCGCGAGGCCATGCAAGCCGCCCCAAATGACAAAGTTCCAACTCGCGCCGTGCCACAAGCCGCCGATTAACATGGTGATGAACATGTTGAGATTGGTGCGCGTCGCGCCGTGACGATTGCCGCCCAGCGGAATGTAAACATAGTCGCGCATCCACGTGGAGAGGGAGATATGCCAGCGTCCCCAAAATTCAGTCAGGCTTTGAGATGTGAAAGGCAGGTTGAAATTGACGGGCAGTTCAAACCCGAGCAGGCGCGCCACGCCTGTGGCCATGTCGCTGTAACCTGAAAAATCGAAATAGACCTGCACGGCAAAGGCCAGGACGCCCAGCCAAACCACCAAGCTCGAAAAGACCCAGGGAATTCCATAGACCGTATCCGTCAGCATGGCCAGCGTGTCGGCAACGACTATTTTTTTAAGCAATCCCTGCGCAAAGAACTGCGCGCCAACCACAAAATTCTCGCGGCTAAACTGGATGCCGCGCTTGAGTTGAGGCAGAAAGTGCGCCGCGCGCATGATTGGCCCGGCCACGAGGCGCGGAAAGAAAGTGACGAACACCGCGTAATCCAGCAGAGACTCGGCAGGCTCAGCATGTCTGCGATAAACATCAATTACGTAACTCAGGGTTTCAAAAATATAAAAGGAGATTCCTATGGGCAGGATAATCTGCAGTTCAGGCAGGTTGAATCCGGCACGGGCCAAGACTAGATTCAATGAATCGATAAAGAAATTAGTGTATTTGAAATAGCCCAGAATCGAGAGGTTGACGGCCACGCTCGCGAGCAGCATGGCCTTTCGAGTGCGTTCGTTGTGCGAGGTCACCAGCCAGATGGAGATGTAATAATCCATCACGGTCACCAAGACCAGCAAACCAAGAAAGCGCCAGTCCCAATATGCGTAAAAAACGCAACTGGCCAGCAGCAGGATAAATTTCCGCCAGCCTGCGGCGCGAAAAATCGCCAAAAACAGCAAAACTGTTGTCAGCAGAAGTGCAAATTGCGGTGAAACGAAGTTCATTTGAGTAACTCCTCCAGCAACGCGATCAAATCCGCTGCCACAGCCTGATGACCGAGTCGGTTTAAATGTCCGTAATTAAATTCGGAATTAAACGTCCCGCGCGGAAGAACGTGTGTAGCGCGGTAAAGTTCCTGAAAAGACTTCAAGGTATAGACAAGGGAAACCCCGTCTGTCCGTTCGAGTACTTGTGCGAGCCCGTGATCTTTGTTGCTTGTCCACGATGCATCTTGCCCGGGGATTGGCACAAAGGATGGCGGGTAGGGGATGATTAATAATACAAGTTTCGAGGATGGATACGCGACTCGCAACGCATTGATCTGAGACAATATACTGAGGCTATACCCGCGCACAGTTATTTCTTGGCTATTTTGGTCAGGCGGTCCATTAGTGCCATTAAGCCCGGGCAGTTCTGCGGTCACGTCTGCGACCTGTCTTTGAGCAAGCTTCAATTGGGGGAACGTTTTTTCTAGGCGATAATCGAGCAACGACAATAAGCCCGAACTGGAAACGAGATTGGTCAATGCAAGCGAATCCGCATGTGGGTTCTCGTTATGAATAAGCTCAAGTTCACCGTTCTCCTGAACAACAAAATAGCTTTCCCTGCCTTCATGATAGGACATTTCAAAGCTTAATGAGTTTATTTGCAGAACGACGATTTCAGGCTGGTAGGCTTCATTCACATAAGGAGCAATATACACATGGTCCGCAACACCACGATTTCGTCTTCCGAGGTTGTGCAGGTCGGCATTGATTCCGCGAGCGCGCAATCCAACCTCAGTAAGTGACACGTAATTAGCTGAGTTTGATACCTGCGCAGAGCGGGTGGTCGAATCGCCCAAAACAACGATGGAGATATCGCCGTCAGCGTAGGGAGTGGAAACCTCCCCGTTCGCCATCAAATGTGTAATGGCAAATCCCTCCAACCCCTGGACCCTATACGAATTTTCTAAAGGCACAAGGCCCCAACCGGGCTTATATTCAATCGCGGGGTTTTTCATGATAAATATTCGGATGACCAATTCAAATGATAAAAGAATTAAGAAGGCCGAGCGCGCAAACAGGAGCCAATAGCCCGCGCCGTTCACGGGAGTGTTTGGTTTTCTTGATGTTTTATTATTTACCAGTTTCATCATTTTCCTCAGTATACGATAGGATGTTCCCCAGCATCTTCACTAATTCGCTCGCAACGGCGGCATGTCCATGGCTATTTAGATGCCCAAAATTAAATGCGGAGTTCCATGTGCCGCGCGGGAGGTTGTACTCACTGACATACAAGTCTTGAAATGCATCCAATGTATAAATCATGTAGACATCATCCATGAAAAACAAGGTGCGCGCCAGCAAATGGTCATCCGGGCTAATCCATCCAATTTTATCGTCAAGGCTGGAAGGGAAAGTTGGGGTATATGGAATCACAAGGAAGACGAGCTTGGAGTTTGGATACGCGGCTTGCAAGGCCTTAATTTGCGGCAGAATTTCTTCGCCGTATTGGCGCAAGGCTAACTGGGGGTCCTTGTTCTTACTAGGGCGTTCAATCTCTGGGATGGGCTGGCCCTCCCCCGCGAGGTCCGTGCCGTTCTGGCCCGGGCTGTGGGAAATGAGCAGGTTGCGGGCGCGAAAATCCAGCAGGGTCAGCAATCCGGAGTGGGAAATAAAATTGGTAAATGCAAGATTGTGGACCTGATCAGGCTGATCAGTGACAAGCTTAAGCACGCCGTTGCCGGCATCCACAAAATGATTGGGGCGATTTTCTGCGCGCGCGAAAAAGAACTGAGACGGGTTCACTTGAAGGACGACGATTTCGGGCGCGTATTCTTTTTGCACATACGGCCCGAGCGCAACGTAATCGGCGATACTGCGATCTGGCAGGCCGAGATTGTGCAAGTCGGCATGGATGCCTCGGGTGCGCAATGCAATTTCGGTCAGCGAAACATAATTAGAATCATTAGGAATCTGCGCCGCCTTGGTGGTTGAATCGCCTAGCACTACGACGGAGATGCCGTCTTGATAAGGGGTGACGATTTCACCATTATCAAGATAATGTGTAACCGCAAATCCTTCGAGTCCGTGAACGGAGTACGAGTCTCGTACATGAATAATGCCCCAGCCTGGTTTATATTCCACCGGGGAGTGCTTGAGGATAAATAGTCGAATCACCAATTCAAATGATAAAAGAATCAGGAAAGCCGAGCGCGCAAAGATCAGCCAATAGCCTGCGCCATGACCTGGATGGATGTATGATTTCCTTGAAGGGCTAGCGCTCATCGGTTACCTCGGAGTGTGTCGGCGCATTAGAATTGAAAATAAAGGAAGGGGCTGTTATTTCTAGTCGCGAATAAAAAAATGAAGAGGTATTCTGCGGCCAACACGGGGAAAAAATATGGCTGGTAATAATCCATGGTCGCAAGGTCAATTTTCTTCAGGCGCATCAACAGCCCACCAATAAAGACAATTAGCAGATATAGAGCGGCGGGGTAAAAAAACCAAACCACTCCGCCAGGATCGATAAAGGCCAGTTTTGAAAACACCTGACCAGCCATCTCCATGGACGGGGAACGGAAGAACACGCAGGTAAGCGCGACCCATAGAAAAATGCCGAGAGCCTTAAACCACGAAGTGGAAATTCGCCATTCTTTGGATGGCCGATCCTGCGTAAACGCCCTCTCCAATCCCAGTGCCAGCCCGTGCAAACCGCCCCACAACACGAAATTCCAACTAGCGCCATGCCACAGCCCACCCAGCAGCATGGTCACTATTAAGTTGAAATATGTCCGCCAGGCGCCTTTTTGGTTCCCACCCAGTGGAAAATAAAGATAATCGCGAAGCCATGTAGAAAGCGAAATATGCCAGCGTTGCCAGAACTCCGCAAAACTTTGGGAGGTAAAGGGCAGATTGAAATTAACAGGGAGTTCAAAGCCGAGAATTCGCGCAATCCCCAAGGCCATGTCGCTGTATCCTGAAAAGTCAAAGTATATCTGTACGGCAAAGGAGCAAACGCCAAGCCACACAGTTGCACTAGAATACAACCAGGGACTCCCGTACACCTGGTCAACAATCAAAGCCAGGGTGTCGGCGACGACAATTTTCTTGAGCAGTCCCTGCCCAAATAATTGGGCGCCTCGAATGATTCCGGTAGGTTCGAGGCGAATCCCGTGTTGCAATTGGGGCAGGAAATTTGCGGCGCGCATGATGGGGCCAGCAACAAGGCGGGGGAAAAAAGCAATGAACACGGAATAATCCAGCAATGATTGCGCCGGTTCTGTCTTACGGTGATAGACATCCATTACATAACTGATCGATTCAAATGTGTAAAATGAAATCCCCACAGGCAGGAGGATGCCCAACTCAGGCAGGTGAACCCCTAAAACGGAAGCCGCCGAATCAAAGGTGGCGGTAAAGAAATTAAAGTATTTAAAAAAACCAAGGATGGCCAAACTCGAGGCTATGCTGACAGCCAGCAGGGTTTTTCTGGTTTTCTCGTTATGAGCGCCCTGCATTCCAACGGATACATAATAATCCACCACGGTCACAACAGCCAACAGGCCGAGGAATCGCCAATCCCAAAATGCATAGAACAGGCAACTGGCCGCCAGCAAGATAAGCTTCTGATGGATTACTGGTCTAATCAAGCGGGTGAGAATCAAAACCGATATTAGTAGAACCCAGAACTGCGTTGACAAGAAATTCATTTTAGAATCCGCAGAAGAAATTCAACAAGCGCTTTGGCGATGACCTGATGCCCGAATTTATTGAGATGCCCCTTATTTGGCGCAGAGTCGGAAAAACCGCGTGGCAGTATGCCCTGCTCCTCATAGAGTTTCTGAAATCCACTCAATGGGTGAAGAATCTCCACGCCCTCCACGCTCGAAATCAACCCAATCAGTTCGGCGTCCTCGGTGCTATTCCAACTGATATTCGAGTTTTCACCAGGTCGAATTTCAGGGGAGCTCGGGATTACCAAAAAGGCAATTCGCGCATCGGGATAAGCGCTCACGACAGAGCGAACCAGAAAAACGATTTGCTTGTCTGAAACAAGCCCGCGACGGGTTCGCCCAAATTGGTCCACTTCGCGACCTGCGAGCCGGTCGAGCCGTGAAAGCACAAAGATTTGATAAAATCGGTTTTGTAGCATGGTTAACAATCCCGAAGATGAGATAATATTTTCCATTTGCAGGTTCTCTGAATTGGAATTGTGCACAAGCTTTGGGGGAGGCCCATCCTTTAATGTATAGTAATTCGTCATGGATGAGTCTAGGCTCAGGCTAAAGCTCGAATAGCTTACTTGCACAATCACAACTTTCGGGGAGTAAGTTTCAATTATTGAAGGGGCAAGGTAAACTATGTCTGATATCACTTGTAGAGGGCGGCCAAGATTATGTAGGTCTACAACTGCTCCTTCATCTCTCAAGCCCTGCTCCGCAATCGAAACGAATTTTTCATCATTTGGAACCTGATGGGCGGCGGTCATGGAATCGCCCAAGACGACCACCGAAACACCATCCCGATATGGCGTGGCAATCTCTCCGTGCTCAAAATAGCTCGTGACTCCAAACCCCTCCGTTCCAAAAAGGCGTGTCGAACCGGCCCGCGGTACCAATCCGCCGAAACCCGCATCCGCTTCGAAGCGGGGATTCCGAACAACGAACAGTCGAATCCCCACCTCGAAGGTGACTAATAATAGAAGGCTGCACAAAAAGAATCGTAGCCAATATGCGCGATTAAATTTATTTTTCTCTACGGGCACAAGGCTATCTCCGATGACGCGCGTCCCCATTACACGCTTCTTAATGTAATAGTATATTAATCAACGGCCGAGGCTGGCTCGTTTATTTTCGCACCGACTTCACCGCGTCTGCGTAAACTTCAAGCGTCTTGTCCACGTCGGCTTCGCTGTGCTCGTAGCACATGAACCACGGCTCGCGCGAGTCGTAATCGGGCATCACGCCCATCGCAATGGCTTTCTCAGCAATCTTCAGATACAACTCGTGGTCGCTCTTGTCCCAGTCGCGCTGACAGGTGACCGAGTCGACTCCCAGCGAGAAAGAGAACATGGCCGGGTAGCCAGTGAATACTGCGGGAATATCGTTCTCTTCAAAAATTTCCTTCAAGCCATCCATCAGACGTTGTCCGCGTGCGGCAATAGACTTGAGAATCGGCTTGGTCTTCAACAGATTCAAAGTCGCGTACGCCGCGGCGACGCCGGGTTTATTGTTTGTGTATGTTCCGCCCTGCGCCACACCCTGCCCAATAATGGACATGATCTCGCGCCGTCCACCAAACGCGGCAACCGGGTAGCCGTTGCCGAGCGCTTTCGCATACGTGGCCAGGTCAGGTTTTATTCCGTAATGTTCCTGCGCGCCGCCGTTGGCAATGCGGAAGCCGGTCTTGACTTCATCCAAAATAAAGACGCAACCATATTCTTCGGTCTTGGCGCGAATCAACTCCAGGAAACCGGGCTCGGGATTGATCGCCGCGCAATTTCCCTGACACGGCTCGGTGATGACTGCGGCAATCTGCTCGCCATACGAACGCATCACGCGCTCAAAACCTTCGAAGTCATTAAAGGGCAGGGTGATGATAAATTCGCGCATCGATTTTGGAATGCCTGAAGAGGAAGGCACGGCGATTGGACTACGTCGGTTGCCATAGGCCTCCACAGGCGAATAGGTTGACCATAAAGTGTGATCGTGGAATCCGTGATAGTTGCCTTCAAATTTGACAATCAAATCGCGGCCCGTGTAAGCACGCGCGACGCGGATGGCGTGCATAGTGGCCTCTGTGCCGGAGCAGGCGAGGCGCACCATTTCCACGGCGGGAGCCATCTCGGTGATCATCTCGGCCACAGCCACTTCCAGTTCGCCCGTCATCGCGAAGAGCACGCCGTTACGGATTTCGCTGATTACTTTTTCGTCCACGTCCGCGTAGGCATGGCCAAGAATGATCGGGCCAAAGGCGAGTCGATAGTCAATGTATTTCGCGCCATCCACGTCCCACAAGTAGGGACCTTTCGCGTGGTCCACGTACGGGGTGATGCCCTCACCCCAATAGCGGAAGTTGGAATTGACGCCCA
>VFKQ01000358.1 GCA_009885445.1 Anaerolineaceae bacterium
CCTCCACCGCCCGCGCAGTGACTCGACACTTCGACAGGCTCAGTGCACCGCCCGCGCCACCACGCCCGCAAACTCTTCTTGCAAGTAATCAGTTTCCATATGCTTTCATTCCCGCTTTCATCGCTCCTGTAACAGTACCATCTACTTCGTCTGCACCAGGAAAAAACCATTCCTCGGAATCATATTGATTCCCAGAATATTTATAAATTGCAAAACCCCAGTTATCCATTTTCCCATTCCAAGCTAGGCGGCAAATTGGAGAAGGCTTAATGTGGTCGTTTCGATCCAAATAAAGATATTTGCCTTTGATACGTGCTGAATACCCAGGCTTGACTTTATTTCCAAAGAACGCGCGCATAATTGGGTCTGCTTTTTTGAAATGCTCCTTATTGAATTCATCAACCAGTTTTTGCACTTCAGTATGAACTTCAAGAGGAATGATTGGTTTTCTTGGCATAATTATTTTCCAAAAGATTGCGCCAGCAGACTCTCAAACAGCCCCTCCAGGTCTCGACAAGCTCGACCCAACGCCTGCCGCGTGGACTCCGAGCCTCAAACGGCGAGTATCCGCCCGCGCAGTGACTCGATGTCTCGATTGGGCTCGACAACCGCCCGCGCCACCACGCCGGCAAGTTCAGACCTGACAGGTTTCACCGTGGCGCGAGTCAATCGCAACCCATGCGTGGACAATGACGCGAGTCGGGAAAGGTGTCGTGGAAACGCTTCGACACGGCTTCGCCAGTCAGCACAACGCCCACAACCTCACGCCTCCCCCATATTCCTCATATGCGCGCGGACCTGATCGAGCAGATGCTTTAATTCTTCGCGTTCAACGATGGCATGGCGCAGGGAGGCTTCAAACGCGGGTCTCTTGACATCCGTCAGATTTACCAACACGTGCTCATCGCGGGCGATTTGTGTGTTTTTACGCTCAAGCTTGGTCTCAAGGCGCTCACGGTAGCCATTGTAGAAATCCAGTTCGTTGATTGGGTCGGCGGACACTTGGGCAGGCTCAGCAATCAGCCGCGCAATCGTCGGCAGAAGCTCATCGAGGTTCACCGGCTTTTCAATGAAGCGCGTTACGCCAATGTGCAGCGCGAAGGCTTTATCTTCCGGTTCCACATAAGTGGCGGAGAGAAAGATAACTGGAATGTCACGGGTTTCGGGGTTGATGCGCAAACGATGGACGAGACTGAAGCCGTCCATGCGCGGCATGAGGATGTCGGTAATCACCACGGCGGGACGCTCGCGCCCAATCGCATCCAGCGCGCCCAGCCCATCGCGGGCGGTGACCACACGATAACCTTTAAAGGTCAGCGTGGTTTCGAGCAGGTTCAAAATATCGGGGATGTCTTCAACGACCAGCAGGTAGAAATTTTTGTTGTCCATAGATTTATTGTAATACTTTGTGGGCAGTTTGCAATGGGTAATTTTGGCAGATGCCGTCCGATACAGCTCCGTTGATTGTCAAAATCCACCCGCCGGCGAGGCTGTGCGCAGTAACGGCAACTCGCCCGAGACTGAGGTGCTTCTTATCTGGTGAGTACTCTTGCTACATTACGACTGATGTCTGAGGTCACTTCAGACCGCTCACTTCGAAATAATCGAACAGCGCAGTGATGGGTTGACCGAAGTTTTGTCCGGCGAATAATCCGATATAAGTCGGTTTGAATTTAATCGTGTAATTGCCATAGCGGAACCAAGCCAGCCCGTCACCTTTGCTCATCTCAATGGCGTATTCATCTCCGATGCGGGTCAGGCGCAGGTGCAGGGGCACGCTACCCGAATATCTCTTTGCTTCTCGCAGTGGTTTTGGGTCTTGGTCATCATAAAATTGCAGGTAGATTCCGGAACCATCACATATTTGATCAGGTCCCTCACACACGGAGCGGGAACGGCCGATCTGTAAAAATCTGGTTGCTGATTCATAAAGAATCAGGCCCGCGAACTGATCGTTTTCAATTGCGCGGAAGGTCAAACCAATCGTCACCTGGAAATTTCCAGTGGGCGCAGGACGCATGAGCATGTTTTGGATTGTGCCGTCAGAGACTCGCCCCGAAGTGAGATCAATTTGCAACGAACCGGACCCTGCGTTCAGGCTCCAGTGACTGGCATCTTCGTTCACCCACTGCCAGCCAGTGTCCAGCGGCCCATCGAAGTCATTGCGAAAATAGTCAGGGTCGCTTGTCGGCGCGATGGTAACACTAGGTATGGCTGTTTGCACCGTCCACGTGGCTGAGGCTGTATTTATCGGAGTGGATGGAAAAATGGAGGAGGAGTGAGTTTTTGGTAACGAGCGCGTGCTAAGAAAGATCAGACTCAAAACCATTGAAAACATTGAAACGTAAAGAATGGGTTGAAATCGTTTTTTCATATTCTCACTTCCACTTCTTTTTCTGGCAAAACCCTTTATGCCTGATTTTGATTTGGTAGTGGTCTAATTGAAGTGATGGATTTCATCGTCCCGATGTCCTTCGGGATAACGCGAATTTCTAAAGAATTATTCGCAAAATTCGCTCATTTACGATATTCGTGTTGAAAAATGCCCGCTTTGAAGTTTTTACGAAACGCGCAGGCGCTCATCACTTGTAGATTAACCACTATCTTTGATTTTTCTCGATCAGGGTCATCTCGTTCTCCTTGCAATCATATTAAACCGATTATACCGCCACCCCGCACCTTCTGCCAATAACGCATCAGCCCATCCGCAGACATGCCCAGTGGATTCGCCAGCGCGAAAGACTGCAGGGCTTCGGCGCTGAGTCCTTGCTTGCGGGCGTCGGCTTCGACCCATGGGCCAAATTTTTCGCGCAGTTCTTCAATCGTTGGGTTTGCGGGCATCACTGATTCGAGCCAGCGTTCGACGGCGTCGAGTGCGCGGGCGAGTTCTGTCAGATGCCAGGCCGGGTCGTCGTAGATGCCGAAGTGTGTGGGCGCGATGCGCGAAATTTTTTGTGCGCGCAACCTTGTCAGCGATTCGCGCCAGCGGCCAAAATGCAATTCGGGCGGCGGCATGGGCAGACGCAAATATTGATAGCCCGGAATGCGCACGCCGCCCACGTCGCCGCTGAAACAAATGTCTTCGTGGATATAGACGTGATGATGCTCCGCGTGACCGGGCGTGGCCAGCGCCAAAAAATTTAATCTGCCGATTTGAATCTCGCTCGCGTCTTTCACCACGTGAAGCTGGTCGGGCGGAACGGGCAGGAACGCCCCCCAGAGCGAGTCCATGCGCTCGGCGTAGATGCGCGTGGCGCTGGCGATTAATTTTTCGGGATGAATCAAATGCGGCGCACCGAGTCCGTGGACATAAATTTGCGCGCCGTGTTGAGCCAGCGCGCCCGCCGCGCCCGCGTGGTCGAGGTGAATATGAGTCAGCAAGACGTGAGTGACGTCCGCTAGAGTCAGGTTGTGGGAGCGCAAACCCGCTTCGAGCGCGGGCAGGCACGAGCCTGGGCCAGATTCAATTAAGACGACGGCGTCAGAGTCCACGATGAGATAAGACGCAATCGCGTTCGTGCGGCCTTGAAAATTTAAGTCGAGTGTATGGATGTTTGCCATGTGGGTGTGAGTGAAATGGGTGTGGCGGAAAATGAGGACAATGCTCGCGAAATATCTGCGTCGCAATAAATTGGGCAGACGGGTACGCCGCGTTCGCTGAGGGCACGGGCCACGTCTTCGGAGCCGGGCGCGCCGCCGAAGGATGCGGTCATTAAAAGAATCACGACCGGGCGCAAATTGCGGCGCAGAAGATCGTCTACGGCGTTGAGGATGTCGTTGTAAACGGTGGGCGTGATGAGCACCACGCCACTGCCCGA
>VFKQ01000080.1 GCA_009885445.1 Anaerolineaceae bacterium
AGTGGGGGAGGGGCCGGGGGTGAGGGAGAAATGACAATCCCCAGAACCCTCATGACCTCCCGCGAGTCCCTCCACCTCGCCACCCGCGGCGGCGCGGCCGTCCTCGGACGAAAAGACATCGGCTCGCTCGAACCCGGCAAATGCGCGGACTTCTTCGCCGTCAACTTGAACAAACTCGGATTCGCCGGAATGCACGACCCGGTCTCCGCGATTGTCTTCGGTCAACCCGTCAATGTAGATTACACTGTCGTCGGCGGCAAGTTCATCGTTAAAGAAGGACAACTGGTTACAATAGACGAACGCAAGTTGGTAGAAAAACATAACCGCGCCGCGAAAAGATTATTGGCAGGCTGAAAGATGAGCAACGGAATACTCGTTCTATTCGCTTTTGGCTTCCCGGCCGGAATCATTTCCCTGTTGCTCTCGGCGTTGGGCATCTGGAAGAAGTGGCCCCTCCTGCTGGTGCTCGGAGGATTTTGGACGATCCCGTTTACCTTTTACATCAGCGCCGCGCTAGGCCTTCCCATCTTCTTGATTGCCTTGCTTCAGTTCGTTGCGATCTACGCGCTGAAGAAAGAAAACTCGCGCGTAGCATGGCTCTTACTCATCCCCTTGGCGATTACCACCGCGTTTATGTTTCCTGACCCCGCTGACCTTGCTCGATTTTTTGGCTGGATAAAATGACCGACTTCCTCATCCCCATGCTCTTCGGCTGGCCCATGACCATCCTCGCCCTCAGCTGTGTACTGGCTGGCATCCTCTTTTCGCGCTGGAAATTAACTTTGCTCGGCGGCATTTTCTTTTTGCCTCCCACCTGGTACATCGGCTTCTATTTTTCTTATGCATTTATTTTGCCGCTGTTCTTATTCGCCTGCGCATACTTCGTAGCCAAAAACAAAACCCTCGTTGCCTCCCTGCTCCTCGTGCCGGTGTTAGCCCTCACCGCCTGGCTCGCCTTCCTCGTCATCACGCAATAACCCTGTTTACATATTTACCTGTCTACCTCCCACAGAGCACCCATGCCATCCTCCACCCAACTCACCCGATCCCTCATTGACGTTGCCATGGGCCGTGCGCACGCAGACCTCGTGATTCGCAAAGGACAATGGGCTTGTGTGCAAACCGGCGAATTTATTGACGGCACCGACGTCGCCATCAAAGATGGCCGCATCGCCTACGTCGGCCCCGACGCGAGTCACACCGTTGGGCAAAACACAATCCTCATTAACGCAAATGGCCGTTACCTCGTCCCCGGCTTGCTCGATGGACACATGCACGTCGAGTCGGGCATGGTCACCGTCACCGAATTCGTCCGCGCCGTTGCGCCGCGCGGCACCACCGGCATGTTCATTGACCCGCACGAAATCGCCAACATCTTCGGCCTCAAAGGCGTGCGCCTCATGGTCGACGAAGCCGCCGCTCAGCCGATTCACGTTTGGGTGCAAATGCCCTCCTGTGTTCCGTCCGCGCCTGGCTTCGAAACTCCCGGCGACTCGATCGGTCCCGCCGAAGTCGCCGAAGCGATGAAGTGGGATGGCATCATCGGACTCGGCGAGATGATGAACTTCCGCGGCGTTTTTAACGGCGACGAAAAAATGCTCGCCGAAATGGCCGCGACGCACGCCTCAAACCGCACTGTGGGCGGGCACTACGCTTCGCCGGACCTTGGTCTGCCCTTTCACGGCTACGTCGCCGGCGGCGCCGAGGACGATCACGAGGGCACGCGCGTCGAAGATGCCATCGCCCGCGCGCGTCAGGGCATGAAACCGATGCTTCGTTATGGCTCGGCCTGGTTTGACGTGGCGAAACAAATCGGCGCAATCACCGCCCACAAATTAGATTCGCGCCGCTTCATCCTTGTCACCGATGACTCGCACGCGCAGACTCTAACTACCGAAGGCCACATGGACAGAGTCCTGCGCCATGCCATCGCCGAAGGTCTGCCGCCCATGACCGCCCTGCAAATGATGACCATCAACACCGCCGAGCATTTTGGTTTGAGTAAAGAAATGGGCATGATCGCCCCCGGCCGCTGGGCCGACATTGTCATCACTGAAGACTTGCGCAATTTCAACGCTCAGGTCGTGATCGCGAAGGGCGAAGTCATCGCGCAAGATGGCAAGTGGGAAAACCCGCCCGATTCTTTTGATTATCCGGCTTGGGTAAAAGATTCCGTGCATCTCAAACGTCCGCTCACAGCCGATGATTTTAAGTTGAAGGTCTCCACCCGCAAAGAGCAAGTCAAGGCGCATGTCATTGGCATCATCGAGAATCAAGCGCCGACAAAACATTTGACCTTCGACGTTCGATCGGAAAACGGCGAAGTGAAAGTGGACATGAAACGCGACATCGTCAAGATCGCCATCGTCGAACGCCACAAAGGAACGGGGATTGTCACCGTCGGACTCGTGCATGGATTTGGCTTTAATCAAAAGTGTGGAATCGCATCCACTGTGGCGCACGACTCGCATCACATGATCGTTGTCGGCACCGACGAGGCCTCGATGGCGCAAGCCGCTAACAGCTTGGCGCGTTGCGGAGGCGGGCAGGTCGTTGTCATCGATGGCAAAGTCGTCGGGCTGGTGGAACTTCCGATAGCAGGCTTGATGTCCACAGAGCGTGCTGAAATCGTCGCGCAAAAAACGCAGACGGTGCTGAACGGATTTCAATCCTGCGGTTCTGAATTGAACAACCCGAACATGCAATTGAGTCTGCTCGGCTTGGTAGTCATCCCCGAGTTGCGCCTTTCAGATTTAGGACTCGTGGATGTAATGAAATTTGAATTCATTCCCGTGGTCGAAGCGTAATGGCGCACTTTCCATTTCAACGTTTGCAAGCCGACCTTGCGGTTTTAATTTCCGAAACGCCGACGGGCCAGCGTTTGCAAGCGGAACCCGATCTCGCAAAAACAATGGGCGTTTCGCGCGCCACGTTGCGCGAGGCCATGCGCACTTTTGAAACGCAGGGATTAATTCGTCGCCGGCAAGGCTCGGGCACTTACGTGATCGGCAAACCGCCTGTGATTGCTTCGGGACTCGAAGTTTTGGAAAGCCTCGAAACATTGGCGCAACGCATGGGCCTGCCTATTACGGTCGGCGAATTGCACGTGGAAAAAATTTCTGCAGATGAAGAGCAGGCGCGCATTTTTGATTTGCGCACGGGTTCGCCACTAACGCGCGTGCGCCGCGTCATTTGCGCCAGCAGACGCCCCGTCGCGTTTTTAGTGGACACTCTACCCGCGAATGTTTTAGTCGAAAGCGATTTGCTCAATGACTTCCGCGGCTCCGTCCTGGACTTTCTGCTGGCGCGCGGCGATTCGCTGAGCACTTCGCGCGCGCACGTCAGCGCCATCGGCGCCACATCCGACGTGGCGCGCTCGCTGGAGATTCAGCGCGGCGATGTGTTGTTGCATTTCGACTCTTCCCTCTATGATGCCAATGGCCGAATTGTAGATGAGGCATTAAGTTATTTCATTCCCGGCCATTTCGATTTCCACATTGTGCGTCGTGTGGGTGAAAGCTAATTTAGCCACGAATTACACGGATTGCCACAGATTTTTTAATAAATCCGTGAAATCTGTGGCAAAAAAAATTAAGGAGAAACCATGTCAATTAAAGAAATCCAAAAACGTGTACAAGCCTCTCGTGAAGACCTGATCGAATTCTTGCGCGAGATCGTCGCCATCCCTTCAATGAACTCGCAACTCAAAGAAGTGGGCGAGCGTGTGGCACAAGAGATGCGCAAACTTGGCTTTGATGAAGTGCGCTTCGACAAGATGGGCAACATTCTGGGCCGCATCGGAAATGGCAAGCGTGTCATCGTCTACGATTCGCACATAGACACCGTCGGCATTGGCGACCCAACCGAGTGGAAGTGGGACCCCTTTCAAGGCAAGATCGAAGATGGCATTTTTTACGCGCGCGGCACCTGCGACGAGAAAGCCTCGACGCCCGGCATGATCTATGGCATGGCCATGGCGCGTGACCTCGGTCTGCTCGAAGGCTGGACGGCTTATTACTTCGGCAACATGGAAGAGTGGTGTGACGGCATCGCGCCGAACACCTTCGTCGAAGTAGACCCGAAGATTCGCCCGGATTTTGTCGTCATCGGCGAGCCGACCAAAATGCTCGTTTATCGCGGGCACAAAGGTCGTCTCGAAATGAAGGTGACCTCCAAGGGTCGCTCAGCACATGCCGCGTCGAATCATTTGGGCGACAATGCCATCTATAAATTACTACCCGTCATCGCTGGTATTCGTGATCTCGAACCCAAACTGGGCGACCATGAATTTCTTGGCCACGGCAAAATCACCGTCAGCGACATGCACGTGCAAACGCCGTCGTTGAACGCCGTGCCTGACGAAGCGATTATTTATATTGACCGACGCATGACTTTCGGTGAAACCAAAGAGCAAGTGAAACAACAGGTCGAAGATTTAATTCCCGCCGAATACAAGGCCACAGTTAAACTCGAAGAATTGTTTTACGATGAGCCTTCCTACACCGGCTTCGTCTTCCCCGTGGACAAATATTTCCCGGCCTGGGCGCTGGAGGAGAGTCATCCCCTCGTCAGCGCGGGGCAGGAGGCGCGCAAGATGATTGGCCTGCCGGAGGAACCCAGCGGCAAGTGGAATTTCTCCACGAACGGCATTTACTGGGCTGGGAAGGCGGGCATTCCCTCCATCGGGTTCGGGCCGGGCGACGAAGTGACCGCGCACACTGTGAACGATTCGGTCTCCCTCGAAGATATGGTCAAGGCGACGGAGTTTTACGCGATACTGCCGTCGCTTATCCCGTAAATACGTAAACAGGTAGACACGTAAACACGACCTGTCTACCTGTCTACTTGTTTACCTTTTTCCCTGTATACTTACACCTATGAAAATTACCAAAGAATCCGCCAAAGCTTGGAAGGCCGAATATGATTTGATCAACGCGATGGAACGCGAAGAGTTGAAAGCGCGTTTGGCCACTGAGACTGTGGAACAGAGTATTCGCGCATATTTTGCAATGTGTCAGTTGGCGACCTCTTTGGCTGCTTCAACCGATGTCCCTCCCGAGCTACAGGAAATGCGAGAAAAACATATCATTGGCTTGACCGATAAATGGGAACGCCTGGCAGAAAGGGTGAAAAATGTTTAATAACCCCAATTCCATGCAAAGCGTGATCGATTTTCTAAATGAGCGCAAGATCCCGTATATGCTGATTGGGGGGCTGGCAATTTCCATTTGGGGTGAAATGCGGGTGACACATGACGTTGACTTTAAGGTGAGCGTTGACATGCCGCTGGTAGATTTTCGTAAACTGGTCCTGGAACGTTTTCCTGCGCGCCCAACCAACATCCCTGTTCACAAGCTTAGCCCTCATGTTATTCATATTTGGGCTTCGCCGGATGTGGCCGCGGATATTTTGGTAGGCATATTTGACTATGAACGGGAAGCGATTAAACGCGCCGTTAATGCCGAAGTACTGGGCGTATCCACCCGTGTATGTACCGCAGAGGATTTTATTATTCATAAAGCCATAGCAAATCGAGACAAAGATTGGATGGATGTTGCATCCATTCTTATACGCCAGCGCGAAAAACTTGACCTCAAATACATTCGCAAGTGGCTCACCGAATTTGCGGAAGGATTGGAAAACCCTGAACTAATTCAGCGCTTTGAAAAACTTTACGCGGAGGTAAATTCTTGAAGACGATTGAGAGTGGCGCGATGAATGTAAACAAGGAAACACGTAGATACGGAAACACCTGTCTACTTGTCTACCTGCCTACGTATTTACTTTTCACAAGGAGACTAAACTATGCAAACCAACTTTAGAGGCCGCGATTTTATCGGCGACCTGGACTTCACGAAAGAAGAAGTCGAAACCGTTTTAGATGTAGCCTGGGACTTGAAACGCAAACGCGCGCTGGGCGAGCCTCACCCATTACTGCGCGACAAAGTGCTGGCCATGTTGTTCTTCTTCACCTCCACGCGCACGCGCGGATCATTTGAAGCGGGCATGGCTCAACTCGGCGGACACGGCGCGTTCATTGACAGCGAGTCCACGCAGATTTCGCACGGCGACACAGCCAAGGAAATCGGCGAAATTTTTGGGCGCTACTTCGATGGCATCGCCATCCGTCAATGCGACTGGCAGTTTGGAAACTCGTACATCAACGACGTAGCCAAAGCCAGCCGTGCGCCGATTCTCAACATGCAATGCGACGTGTATCATCCCTTTCAATGTCTGGCGGACATTATGACCGTCATCGAGAAGAAAGGCCGCGACCTGAAAAAGAAGAAGGTCGTGGTCTCGTGGGCCTACGCCGCTTCATATAGTAAGCCCATATCGGTTCCGCAATCTCTAATTCTGCAGATGACTCGTTTTGGCTGCGATGTTGTTTTGGCGCATCCGCCGGAATTTAAATTGATGCCCGAGATTATGCAACAGGCCAAAGACAACGCCAAAAAATACGGCACCGGCTTTGAAGTCACCGACAACATGGACGAAGCCTTCAAAGATGCCGACGTGGTCTATCCCAAGAGTTGGGGTCCGCTGATGACAACCACCGGCAAAGAGGAAGGCAAGGCCCTGATTGACAAATACAAATCCTGGATCACCGACGAACGGCGCATGAAGCTGACCAAGGATGACTCGATCTACATGCACTGCCTGCCCGCCGACCGCGGACTCGAAGTGACCGACGGCGTCATTGACGGCCCGCACTCGGTCGTTTACGATGAAGCCGAGAATCGCCTGCACGCGCAAAAAGCCGTCATGGCGCTGACGATGTCCTAAAAGCAATCGGGGCGGATGAAAAATCCGCCCCGATTTTTCATCCTTCACCACTATAATTGCGCCCTATGTCTGTCACCCCGCGCGTACTTTTGAGCATTGATTACGAACCCGTCTTCGCCCTCTTTCGGCATTACGATTCCATCCGTGATTTAAAAACACGCCGCGACATGGACGGCGATTTCACATTGCGCGCCCTCGATCCGATTCTTGCGCAACTGGGCGATGCAAAAGCCAGCATCTATCTCGTGGGCGAAATTGTGCAGTGGTATCCGCAGATTCCGCAAAAAATCATTTCAGCGGGGCACGAGTTGGGTTTGCACTGTCAGTATCATCGCCCTCTGAAAAACGTGGATGCGCTCGCCGCTGACCTGCGCGATTCGTCTGCGTGGTGTAAGCAATATGATGTGCGTGGTTATCGCGCGCCGATGGTCGGCATCAGCGAAGACGCGTATCCGCTCCTTGATTCGTTTGGCTTCAAATATAGTTCCTCCATTTATGCGCCAGCGGGCACACTTTTGCAAAAAGGAAACGTGTGGGAGATTCCTGTCAGCACTCGAAGCAGGCGCGCGCCCAAACCAAACTACACCGCCCCGCGCGATTTTTCATTCAAACTTCTTTTCGACGGCGAATTTCCATACGGCTCTAGTTTTAGCATTGGGTTATTTGCAAAAAAAGTTTTGCATATTTTGGAGGACGAACTAAAGCGCGGACTCAGCCCGGTCGTCATCATGCACCCCTACGAGCTGGTCGGCCCGGGTCGGTCGGCCCGCCTCACGCGCGACTTGTTGCGGAATCCCCTCTTTGTGCCATTTCTGCGGGACAAGTCCGCCTTCCTCGCCGCGCTGTTGCGCAGTTTTCCTGTCTCGCCGCTGGGAACGTATCTCGACGAGGTCCTCGCCGCTCGGGAAAATTCGCATGGCTGAAATTCAAATTCGACAACTTACTGCCGAAGAAAATTTGATCCTCCCCGAATCGCTTTCCGTCGCGGCGACATTTACCGCGCTCGATTCGTGGACGCAACTCGTGCAGGAAATTTATATCTACGATGTCTATCGCTTTGTGGCGCTCGAAGAAAATCAGACAGTTGGAATTCTTGCACTCACGCATGTGCGCCATCCGATTTTTGGAAATTATTTGGGCACCGCGCCTTTCGGTTCGTTTGGTGGATTTGCATTTTCATCCACGGAAGCCCGTGATGCTTTGCTCGCTGAAGCCACAAAACTTGCAGACCTGCTCAAAGTTGAATATGCCGTCGTGCGCTTCATCGAAGAGACGAATTCGCCGCCCGCGCCGTGGGTGGGACATCCCCTTTATTCATCTTATCAAGTTGATATTTCTCCCGATGCCGAAGAAATGATGCGCGGGTTTGGCCCGCAACATCGCAAGCACACGCGCCAATCTTTGCGCAAAGGATTCCAAGTCTGCTTTGGGCATCTCGATTTGTTGGATGACACATACGAAGCGATGGCGCGCAGTATGCACCAGTTGGGTTCGCCGTATCATTCAAAAAATTATTTAAGCAAGATGGCAAACCTGCTCGGCGACACACTGGAGTTTGTTGTTGTCAAAGATGCGCACGGCGTGCTGGCTGGCACCGCCGTGGTGATTTATCAAGGTGGGATCGCGACAACTCTGCATGCGAATATCCTGCCCGAATTCCGTAATGAGTATGCGGGCGAATGTCTGTATTGGAGCGTGCTCGAACATTGCGCGCAAAAAGAGATTCGAGTTTGCGATTTTGGCCGAAGCCTGAATGGCTCGGGCAATGCGCAATATAAAATGAAATGGAACCCGCGCAAAGTGCCGCTTGCGTATTGGTATTATCTGCCAAAAGGCGGAGCCATCCCCGAGTTGAATCAAAAAAGCCCGAAATTTCAATTTGCCATTTGGGTTTGGAAACGCTTGCCCGCTTTTGCAGTCAGGCTCCTCGGCCCTGCTTTAATCAAGGGAATTATTTAATGGAGAGTTATCGCATCGTTCCGCTCTCCCATTTAAGCGCAAAGCAGGTGATGTCTATTGCGCAGATTCATGTGCTGGTCATCGATTCCCTGCTCTCTGAGTTGGGCCTTTTGGTTGTTCAGCGCTATTATCAAATCGCCAGCGTGGACACATCTGTAATCGGCTGTTGCGCCATTTCTCAAAGCGGATTTCCGCTGGGGTGGGCGATAGGCTCCTCGGCGCCGAGTCAGCTCAACGAGCGTCTGCGCGCCGCGCTGGGTTGGCGCTCGCTGTTGCGCGCACTTATCGCGCGTCCGCGCTTGATTTGGCAAATTTTTATTTCTTCGCGCAGTGCGTCTGCGCCGCTGAAACCCGACGCGCTGGAATTAACTTATATCGGGGTTGACGTGCCCTCGCGCAAACAAGGCTTGGGCCGCGAACTGTTAAACGCATTTCTCGCGCAGGCTCAGGCGCGCGATTTCCAGTCTGTTGCACTGAGCGTGGAGGCAGACAATGTGGGCGCGCTGGCCTTGTATGCGCAAGCTGGCTTTCAAGTGATAAATTCGTTTCGAGAAGGCAGGTACAATCGTTTACGCATGGAATTGAAATTTTGATGAAATCATTTTTTCGCCGCATCGACTCGTTCACGTCCTCGCCGAGCAACGCGCCCTGGTTGTTTTTAGCCGTCGCGATTTTGGCCTACGGTCTGCTCTTTTGGCGGCACGGCTTTTATTGGGACGACCTGCCCATGACGTGGATTCGCTACGAGCTTGGCCCTGCCGCGCTGACGAAATATTTTTCCACCGCGCGGCCAGTCTGGGCGTGGGTCTATCAGGCCACCACTTTCTTTTTGCCGCAAGTGCCCTGGGTTTGGCAGGTGGTGGCGATTCTTACACGCTGGCTGAGCGTGCTGATTCTGTGGCGACTCGTCCGCGCGCTGTGGCCGGGCCGCGAGCACATGGCCCTGCTGACCGGATTGTTGTTTCTGCTCTACCCGGGCTTTAACTTGCAATGGGTCGCATTTCTGACCACGCACTTTTACATTGTCATTTGTTTTTTTCTACTATCTTTTTGGTTCATGCTTCAAGCCATGTATCGGCCCGAGCGCTATTGGCAATTCACGATTCTGGCCTTGCTCCTTTCCGCCATGAATTTGTGGATGTTGGAATTTTTCTACTTTGTTGAATTCGTGCGCGTTGTAATTATTGTGTACGTCCTCTTGCAGGCGCGCACGATTGAATCGGTTTGGGAAATTGCTCGGCGCGCCATGACGCACTGGTCTGTATATTTTTTATTATTTATCGCCAACGTGTTCTATCGTATGTTCGTCTTTACCAATGTTGCTTATCAAAATAAATTACTGACCGACCTGAGCGCCTACCCGCTAAGCGCGCTCACCGAATTGTTCAAAACTATTTTTTCAACCTTGTGGGTCGTCTTTGCGCAAGCCTGGGGCACAATATTTTCTTTTCCCAAAGCGGCCAGTGATGGGCCATTAACTACTGCAATGTATATCGCCGTGGTGTTGGCGGTTGCAACATTAACGTTTGCATTTTTCCGGCGCACGCGCAACGACGCAGACCAACGCCCCATATATTGGGCCATCTTTATCGGCTTCACTGCAATGCTTCTTGGCGGCGGGCCCTATTGGCTGGCCAAGCTGGATGTCATTCTCGCTTTCCCGGCCAGCCGCTTCACGATGTCGTTTATGCTTGGCGCGAGTCTGCTGATGGCCGCAATGATTGAATTGCTCCCGCGCAGAATCCGCACACTGCTGATTGTTTTGATTCTGTGCCTGGCCGCAGGGCGGCAGACCTTGATCGGTGACGAATATTTGCGCGACTGGCAGTCGCAAAAAAATATGCTCTGGCAAATGTCATGGCGCATGCCCGGCCTTCAACCCGACACGCTGATATTGATGAACGAAGAATTAACTTTCTACGCCGACAATTCCCTCGGCGCGGCGCTCAATTGGATATATGATCCGCGCGGCGCGGCCAGCGATATTAATTTCGCACTCTTCTATCCCACCAATCGCATCGGCGGATCTTTGCCCGCCCTGCAAGCGGGTTTGCCCATCCAATTTGGATACATCGCCGGAGATTTCAACGGCAACACTTCGCAGGTGGTTGCCATTTATTACAGCCCGCCCGGATGTGTGCATGTGCTCGACGCGGAGATTGACACGCTGAATCATTTTATTCCCCTCGAGACTTTGATGCGCGACGCGGCGGCTCTTTCCTCCTCAGAGTGGATTCTGCCCGACGAAGCCGTCAGCCCGCCCAAAGTCTATGCGCCCGAGCCGGCGCACGGGTGGTGCTATTATTTTGAGCGCGCAGACCTCGCCCGTCAGTTAAAAGATTGGGGGGGGGCAGTCCGCTTGGGTGAAATCGCCTTCGGGCTGGCCGATCATCCCAACGACCCGACCGAGCGTTATGTCTTTATTGAAGCCTACGCTCATGTGGGGGATTGGGCCGTGGCGTTCAAGTTGTCAGACGACTCGTATCGCGTTTCTAAAGATTTTGTGCGCCCGTCTTTGTGCGCCTTGTGGGCCAGAATTGCCCGCGAAACGGAGCCGAATGTTGCGCAAAGCGCCGCAGTTTCTGAAGCGATTCAGAGATTCGACTGCAAATAGGCGAATCTCTAATGAAGAGATTTGCTTCATGCAGTTATAATCAAATTTATCCTGAAGATTCGAAAATGGAGGTGCCCGACAAATTTTTTTCCCGCCATTCCGACACGTCGAAAATATGAATCGCAAACTTGAGGAGTCCCATGAAAAAGACAATTTTTAAAATCGCCTTACTCGCGATGATCGCAGTGTTTTCCATTTCGGCTTGCGGGCCGAAACCAACCCCGACCGCAGTGGCCGCCACCGATGCCCCGGCTGAGCCATTTGTGTTTGGAATGTTGCTGGTCGGCCCTTTTAACGACCACGGCTGGAGCCAGGCGCACTACGAAGCTGGCCTTTACGTAGAAGAGAAACTTGGCGCGAAGATGGTTTACCTCGACAAGGTGAATCCTGCTGACCGCCCAGGCACAACCCCCGATCAATTGGCCGAAGAGTTGGTGGCACAGGGCGCGAAGCTAGTCATCTTCAACTCCGATGATATGAAAGATGCATCCACCACCTTTGCCAAAGCTCACCCCGACATCAAAGTTATTATGGCTTCTGGTGACCAGGTCTGGTCAGATGGGAATGCCTACGAAGCGATTTCCAACCTGAGCAACATCATGGGCCGCATGGAATACGGCAAAATGATGGCTGGTTGCGCCGCCGCGCTGAGCACCAAGACCGGTCAGATCGGTTATCTTGGACCGCTGATCAATGATGAAACCCGCCGCCTCACCGCTTCTGCGTATTTGGGCGCGAAATATTGCTGGGAAAAAGCCGGTAACGATCCCGCTGCTCTGAAATTCAAAGTGACTTGGATCGGCTTCTGGTTCAACATCCCTGGCTTCACCTCTGACCCCACTCAGGTGGCCGATGAGTTTTACAACAGTGGCTATGATGTGGTGCTTTCTGGTATTGATACCACCGAAGCTATCGTGGAAGCGGATAAGTTCTCGAAAGAAGGCAAGGCTGTCTTTGCTGTGCCCTACGATCATATTGCTTCATGCGATATCTCGCCTGATATTTGTCTCGGCACCCCGTTCTTCAACTGGGGCCCTGCCTATCTCACCGAGATTAAAGCCGCTTCGGAAGGCAAGTTTGTTTCCAGCTTCCAATGGATCGGACCCGACTGGGCTGACATTAACAACCCCGATACCAGCGCCATTGGTTTCGCGAAAGGCAATGGCCTGAGCGCCGATGCCGCCACCGCGTTGGACGCGTTCATCGCTGAACTCGCGGGTGGTCTGAATTTGTGGACCGGCCCGATCAACCTGCAGGATGGTAGTGTTTACCTCGCCGAGGGCGTGGTGGCCACCG
>VFKQ01000166.1 GCA_009885445.1 Anaerolineaceae bacterium
GCCGACGCCGTTCGGCCCGACCAGCCCGAGCCGCGCGCCCTTCTCGATGGAGAAGGTCAGGTTGGCGAAGATGTCAGTGGCGCCGTGTGATTTGGTGAGCGAGGAGGTGGAGAGGAGAGGCACAGTTATCAGTATCCAGTTTTCAGTTATCAGT
Organism: Anaerolineaceae bacterium; assembly: GCA_009885445.1. Lineage (GTDB taxonomy): Bacteria > Chloroflexota > Anaerolineae > Anaerolineales > Villigracilaceae > Denitrolinea. Next base: position 155 of record VFKQ01000166.1, read on the forward strand.
TATCAGTGGGCAGTCCGTGGTCGAGTAGCGGTGGGTTTCGATACGCCAAGAACGCTACTCAACCACCGCCGCCGTGTCGAGACCCGTAATGCGTAAAACGTAAAGTGCGATCAAAAAATTATTTTACCGGTGAAGTTTCTCAATGCGCGCCACGCGTTTCAAGGCAACCAGTTCGGGGTCGCCAGTGAGCAGGGTTGCATCTTTTTGCTGGGCTGTAACTGCGGCAAATGCATCTGCATAAGAAATGTTGTGTGTCATTTTTATGCGCGCCGCGCTGAGCACCGTTTCATCTGTGGCTGGCAGAACCTCGAGAGGCAGAAGATATAAATCGGCCAAAACAGAATCTGCTTCCTTGGCGTTTTTTGTTTTCCCGACGCGGTAGTAAATTTCACCAATGTTCATAATGGAAATAAAAAGACGCGCATTGCCAGCTTGCGCATCTTCAATGACGTCGCGGACCCGAGATGCCGCCGGCTCTTCGCCTTGCAGGAGGGCGAAAAGCGCCCAGGCATCCAGGGCAAAGTTCTCACTCATCATCCACCTCGCGCTTGTGCTCTTCTTCAAGGTCATTCAACATATTTTCACCTGCAAATTTTCCGTGCAGGCGCTGGATCACATCTTTAATCACAGGTTCAAGAATGATTTTTCCATCCACAACCTGAGCCTGGAACTGATCGCCATTTTTCAGGTGCAGTGATTCTCGAATCGAGCGGGGGATGACGAGTTGTCCTTTGGATGAGAGACGAAGCATGAGGCTTCTCCTTTCTTACGTTTTCTGGATTATTGTAAGACGCCCGGCAGGCCTTGTCAAGCGGAAGATCGCGCCGTCAAATTGAATTTGAAATCATTTTTTCTCTACCGTACATGAAGTCTAAATTACATAGGCTCAAGCCGCCGTCCTCGGCGGCGTTTTGCGAGTAAACCTTGCGCCGAGGACGGC
>VFKQ01000183.1 GCA_009885445.1 Anaerolineaceae bacterium
CCGATGAAGTGGGCTATGTGGACCAAGACACCGGCCTCCTGCGTCCCCTGCTCGAAATCACCCCGTTGCTGACGCACAGCGACTGGGCCTGGATTCCATCCCTCGCCTGGGGGCCGGATGCGCGCACGCTCTTCATCGTGACTCACGCCCCCGCCACCGCGCCGGTGACGTTGGAGGAGTCGCCCTACTTCGACCTCTCGGCCACCTCCACGGTCAATTCCGCGACCGTGAACCTGGTTCGCCAAACTGGAATGTTTTCCTACCCCTCGGCCTCGCCCATGCGCCCGAGCGGCAAAGAGCGCAGTTACCTGCTGGCCTTTCTGCAAGCCATCTTCCCCGAGCAAAGCGAGACCAGCCGCTATCGAATCGTGCTCATGGACCGCGACGGCTCAAATCGCCGCACGCTCTTCCCGCCCTCAGACTCGATCGGCGTGGAGCCGCAAACCGTTTCATGGGCGCCCGAAGCCGCGCAGGGACAAGGCGGCGACTACATGCTGGTGGTCTATCAGGGAAATTTGTGGCTGATCGATACTGGCAGTGGCCAGTCGTATCAAGTTACCGGCGACGGACTGACCGTGCGCGCAGGTTGGAAATGAGCATGGCGCAGGGTAAAATGGAAGCAGACTTTATGAAAAAAATCGCAACTACTTTGACAAAGTCATATTTCAAAACCATTTACCACAAAGTCCACACGTTGTCTCGATGTACTTCGGGAAAGGAGAGCGAAATGCTAAAATCAAAAGTTTACTTCGTGCCCTTTGTGGTGAAGAATTTTGGCTTCCGCTTTAATGTGACAATCTCAAGGTACTTACGAAAAACCATCTCTTTTGAAAGGCTATTATCTCAATGCGCATCTTAATCACAGGGGTCGCGGGATTTCTTGGCTCGCATCTTTCAGATAAGCTGATTGCCGACGGACACGATGTCGTCGGGCTGGATAATTTCGTGACCGGCAATCAAAACAACATTGCCCACCTGATGGGTAATGAGAGATTTTCGTTTTACTCCCACGATGTATCCAACTACATTTTTGTGCCGGGCAAAATAGACGCGGTGATGCACTTTGCCTCCCCGGCCAGCCCGAACCCTGAGTCACCTTCGGGTTATTTTAATTTGCCCATTCAAACCATGAAGGCCGGCGCGCTGGGCACACACAACGCACTCGGCGTGGCAAAGGCCAACAATGCAAAATTTCTCCTGGCCTCCACCAGCGAAATCTATGGCGACCCGGCAGTGCATCCACAACCCGAGACGTACGCGGGCAACGTGGACCCGGTGGGTACGCGCGCCGTTTACGATGAGGCCAAACGTTTTGCCGAGTCTTTAACGATGGCCTATCACCGCTATCACGGCGTAGACACGCGCATCGTGCGCATCTTCAACACCTACGGTCCGCGTATGGACCTTGAGGACGGGCGCGCGCTCCCCAATTTCCTCAAGCAGGCTTTGCTGGGTCAGCAACTCACCGTGTATGGTGAAGGCAAACAGACGCGTTCCTTTTGTTATGTAGACGATCTCGTCGACGGCATTGTGCGCCTCCTGCATTCAGACGAACATTTGCCCGTGAACATCGGCAACCCGATCGAGATGACCATCCTTGAATTTGCCGAGGCAATCAATCGCGTGACAGACAACAAGGCCGGCGTCACATTCAAGCCCGGTCAGCGTAGTGAGCGCGACCCGCAACGTCGTCAGCCAGACATCACTCGCGCGCGCAACATCCTCGGCTGGGACCCGCAGGTGACATTAGACGATGGTCTGCGGCGCACGATTCCCTATTTTAAAGAAAAACTGGGCATTGCATGAACCATCCATTGAATGATTCTATGGAGCGTAATCGCTTTTTAAAATTTGCAACAGTCGGAGCCATGGGCACCGCGTTGGATTTCGCAGCATTTAATATATTAAGCGCCAGCTTGCATTTGCAACCAGTGATCGCCAGCGTCCTTTCTTTCAGCGCGGCGGTGGTGAATAATTTTTTATGGAACCGTCATTGGACGTATCCCGAGTCGCGCGGCAAGGCGGTGCATCACCAGATGGCGCAATTCGGATTGGTGAATTTGGGCGGGCTGATCATTCGCACGCCGATCTTCGCCCTGTTGGAGAATCCGCTCGGGGAGCTGGCCACCCGCTATGGGGCCGGGGCCGAGGCGGCGAATCGGATTGGTCATAATATGGCGCTGGGGGTGGCCATCCTGATTGTGATGTTGTGGAATTATTTCGCCAATCGGCACTGGACGTATAACGACGTATGAGCAATCCACCTGAAAGCAATCCCGCGATTCGACGCGCGCTGATCCCCGTCTATAATGGCCTCGGAGATGTGGATGTTTTTTTGGCATACCCATTTTTGTACAACCGCAACGGCGACTGGGTGGGCTGGGTGACGCCGAAGCGCGATGTGCATTCGGTGCTGGGGTATTATGTAGGCTATCTGAGTGACGAACCGCGCATCTTGCGCAAGCGCGTCACCTCTACGTTGAAGGGACGGCTCGCGCCACCGCCTTCACCCGGAAAAATTTCTCTGCCGGCCACAACACCGCTGGCGCCAATGATGAAAGAGATTACTTACAGCACCGTGGATGTTTTGCTGGATGAACCCGAGCGATTGCATACTTTAGACTCAGGTGAGTTGCGCGAGGATTTGGAGTGAGGAAGTATGACAGGTAGACAGGTAGACACGAGAGACTTATGACAATGCCTTCAATGAATCCAAAATCCATGAGCGCTTCACGAATTAGTTTGGCGCAATTGATGCAACCTGAAAACGCGAACGTGCTTGGCAATGTGCATGGCGGTTGGATCATGAAACTGGTGGACGAAGCCGGCGCGCTGGCTTGTATGCGTCATTCGCAACGCCGCGTTGTGACGGTGACCGTGGACTCGATGACGTTCCGTCTGCCGATTCGCACCAGCGACCTGGTGATTCTGAACGCGGAAGTAACTTTCACGGGGCGCACTTCAATGGAAGCCGAGGTTAAAGTGATTGCTGAAAACCCAATCACCGGCGAGCATTGGGAAACGAATACCGCGTATCTCGTCTATGTGGCGTTGGATGAAGATGGCAAGCCCACGCCCGTGCCGTCCGTTTTTGCAGAGACGCCCGAGGAAGAAAAAAAATTGGCCGAGGCGCGCGTGCGTCAGGCGCGGCGATTGGAAGAGAAGACATAATATTTGCACGTAGGGGCACGGCGACGCCGTGCCCCTACAACCATCAACAACCATGACCGAATCAGAAGACCTGCCCCCTCTCGAAGAAGAAAAATCCGAACCGAAGGAACGCGTCGCGCACCAGTTCCGCACACTGCGCGAATTAGTGGATCACGTCTCGGGCAAAGACTTGCCGCCCGTGCCCGCCCAGGAGGGGTTACTACTCGAGGCGCTGCCCTTCCCCTTTTTGGCAATCGTCGGTCAGCAAGAGATGAAGTTGGCGCTCCTGCTCTCGTTGATTAATCCCGCTGTCGGCGGAGTCCTGCTCGTCGGTCCGCGCGGCACGGCCAAGACGACGGCGGTGCGCTCGGTGCTAGACATCCTCCCGCAAGTGGAGCGGTCAACCTGTCGTTATGGCTGTCTGCCCGAAGACATCGAGGCGGGCGGAATCAGCGCGGTCTGCCCGGAGTGCGCGAAGAAATATGCGGAGGGGATTCCGCTCACCGCGCCCGACCGCGTGCGCCTGATCGAATTGCCGCTCAACGCGCGCATTGAAGATGTCGTCGGCGGCATAGACGAGCGCGCCGCAGACCACGAGCGTAAGCGCGTGCGTCGCGGCATATTGGCGCAGTCTGATAAAAATTTGCTTTACATTGATGAAATCAATTTGCTGGGCAACGACATCGTGGACGCGATTCTCGATGCGGCGGCGCAGGGCAGTTACACCGTGCGCCGCGGACCGGTCAGCGCGACCTATCGCGCGCGCTTCGTATTGATCGGCTCGATGAACCCCGAGGAGGGACGTCTGCGCCCGCAGATTCTCGACCGCTTCGGCCTGCGCGTGATGGTGCGCGGACTCGAGGAAGCCTCCGCAAGACTCGACGCCTACCGCCGTGTGCAAAACTATCTCAACAATCCGCGCGCGTTCATTGGTGAATTTGCTGAGGAGATGAACGCCGCGCGCGAGGAGATCATGTCTGCGCGGACGCGGCTCAAGACCGTGATTATTCCGGATAAAGTTGCCAAGCCTGCCATTCAGTTAATTCAAAAAATGGGCATTGACTCGCTACGCGCCGAGTTGACCTGGTTCGAGTCTGCGCGCGCTTATGCCGCCGCCGAGAATCGCGACGAGGTCACCTTCGACGACCTGCGCGCCGTCGCGCCGATGGCGTTGAGGTTGCGCAGGTCACAGTTTATGGATGATTATTTTAAAGATAGAAGCGGGGAGGAAAAGGAAGTGGAGGGGTTGTTGGACAAATTAGGGCATCTCCCAAGCAGGAAGCAAAGCACGAAGAAAAAAGGCAGTAACCCAAAACGGCGAACGGAGAAAAAATGATCCATCTATTGAAACAGCCTGCCAGCCCGGCGCAAATCCAGCAAATGCTTCAGCAATATGAATCTATGATCAAAATCGTCGTGGATATTCGTCGTCGGGTTTTATCGGGGGGCGGAGAAATGCACTCCGATTGCGAATCGACCTTATTGGAAGATGGCAGTGAGCAGGACGATCTTTGGGGCGCAAACTGGTATCCGGCTGAACAGCGCATTGAGTTTGAGTCACTGATTAATATCCGCCCACGATTGGGAAACAGAAATATTTTAATTCAAGATGAAAATCTGCGCAGGCAAGTCGAGTCTGTGACCAGAGAAATTCTGGGAGGTGTGCAATGATAAACGCAGAAAAAATTCGCGAACGCTTTCTGCGCGACCCGCTCCCCCGCCGTTTGGGTGGACTCGCCGCCACGCTGGGTCGTATCTCATCATCTGCGCGTAATTCGACCGACCCAAACCATGTAGCCAATTTATTAGATGAAGCCAAACACCTCATCGAATGGACAGCCGCTGATACCGAACCAGAAGCAGGAGCGGAACTCGTGCGGATGCAAACCATGATTACCCTTTGGCAAAAAGCATGGGGTGAGGCCAGCCAGAATCCGCAACAAAGACTTTTGCTTTCCGTGCAAGCAAAAGATTGGTCAGATAAAGCTGTTGATTTTTCGGGATTGGTTTGAAACAACTAGCTACCATCTCATTTCAAACCAAGGGATTTTCCTCTCCTGAGAGAGATGAATTTTAGAGATGTGTTCTAAACCCGCCGCCGAGACTCGCGACGAGGTCACCTTCGACGACCTGCGCGCCGTCGCGCCGATGGCGCTGAGGTTGCGCAAGTCGCAGTTTATGAATGCTTATTTTAAAGACAGGAGCGGGGAGGGGTTGTATAATTGAGTTGAGGTGCAATATGGAAACCATTACCGTTACTTTTACCGATGATCGCCTGCAAAAACTAAGAGAACTAGCCGCGCAATTTCAGATTGCCCCTGAAGAATTGGTGCGCGTCAGTGTGGAAGAATTGATCGCGCGCCCGCAGGCCGATTTTCAAAAAGCAGTGGATTACGTGTTAGAGAAGAATAAAGAACTGTATAAGCGGCTGGCTTAATGCGCTACATCACTGTCGGCGAGGCACTTGGTATTTATCAACGCGTTATGGCGCAGACAGGCGGACTTGTCGGTATTCGCGAGCTTGGCGCTCTAGAGTCCGCAATTGCACAGCCGTTTATGACATTCGATGGAAATGAACTCTATCCCAGCATCGCGGAAAAAGCCGCGGCGCTGGGATTTTCATTGATTCAAAATCATCCGTTTACAGATGGAAATAAGCGAACTGGGCATGCAATCATGGAGGCATTCCTGGTTTTGAATAATAAAAAAGTCAACGCAAGTGTGGACGAACAAGTTGAAATCATCTTATCGGTTGCATCTGGAAAACTCAATCGCGCAGGTTTTACAAAATGGCTTGCACAACACATTGAGTCAATAGCATCGTAGCCCAGAATTCTTACAACAGCATCACCTCCACCACCTCCCCCGCAGAGAGCCCCGTCGCGTCGGGCGGGATGCGCAGGAGGCCGTCGGCGGCGGCGAGGCTGAAGATGAGGTTGGATTTGCCGAAGATGGGCTCGGCGAAATACACCCCACCCCCGGCCCCTCCCCCAAGGGGGAGGGAAGATTGAGGAATTAATTTCACAGGCCACCAATCTTCGCGACCGGCTTGGGAGGCGAGATTAATTGTGAGACGCGCTTGAATTGTGGCGCGCGGGCGGGGGGATGCGCCCAAAAGTTTTTCGATAACCGGCAACAAAAATAAATATCCATTCACCAGCGCGCTGACGGGGTTGCCCGGCAGGCCGATCAGCGCGCGTCCATTCGCCGCGCCGAGAATCGTCGGTTTGCCGGGCCGCGTGTTGATGCCATGCACCAGCACGCCCGGCGCGCCCAGCGAGCGAATCACGTCGGCGGTCATGTCGCGCGTCGACGCCGACGAACCCGCGCTGATGATGACGGCGTCACATTCCGTCAACGCTTTTTGCGCCATCGTTTGCAATGCAGAAAAATCATCGCGGACAATTCCATACCGAATCGACTCGCCTCCGCCGCGCGTGATCAGCGCTGACAACGTGTAAGCATTAACGTCACGCACCTGCCCCGCCCCCAGCGGGTGACCCGGCTCTACGACCTCGTCTCCGCTGGAAATTAATCCCACGCGCGGCTTGCGCACGACGTCCACGCTCGTCAGGCCGAGGGCCATCAGTCCGCCGATTTCTGCTTCGCGGATAATCGTCCCGCACGGAATCACGATTTGTCCCGCAGTCACGTCTTCGCCGATGGCGATGATTCCATCCCCGGCGGCAACTGGACGCAGGATTTCGATTTCAGGATTCGCCACAGAGTGCACGGAGTCCACGGAGATTTGTTCTTTGTGTTCTCCGTGGTTAATGATCTGTGTATATTCCAACATCACCACTGCGTCCGCGCCGACGGGCAACATGCCGCCGGTGTGAATGGATGCGCATTGCGCGGGACCAATCGTCAGCGCGGCGGGGGCGCCCATGGGAATCTCGCCGATGAGAGTCAAGTACGCGGGCAGAGAGTCGCTTGCGCCAAATGTGTCTGCGGCGCGGACGGCGAATCCGTCTACGGTGGAGCGCGGGAATTCGGGGAGAGGGTGCGGGGCGAGGATGTCGTGCGCGGTGACGCGGCCCAGGGCGAGAGCCGAGTCTATCGTGACTGAGTCCGCTATGGGCGCGGTCAGATGCGCGAGCAAAAGAGCGCGGGCTTCGTCAGGCGGGAGTAGAGTCAAAAATTCGGGCATGGAGGGAAAGGATGAAAGATGAAAGGATGAAGGATGAAGGATGAAGGATGAAGGATGAAAGTCGAAGGTCGAAGGTTGAAGGTTGAAAGTCGAAGGTTGAAAGTCGAAGGTTGAAAGTCGAAGGTCGAAGGTTGAAAGTCGAAGGTCGAAAGTCGAAGGTCAGTGGAGGAAGAGGGTGATGGTGAGGGCGTAGGTGGTGAGCAGGAAAAGAGTTGCGGCGGTGAGGTTGAGGGCGCGCCAGTGAGGCGGTGCGCCGTTTGCGATGCTGCGCAGAAGGATGATTTGTAAAATGCCGAAGGGCAGGCCGAAAAGCGCGGGGCGGATGAGCGCGAATGATACACCCGCGAGAGGCGCGGCGGCGAAGAGGCAAAACGCGGCGAGCACGAGCGCGTGATGCAATGGGACGACGCGTTGCCAGCCGAGGCGGGTGAGCAGGGTGATGCGTTCGTATTTGATGTCGCTGGCGAAGGATGAAAAATTGAGGGCGATGAAGCAGGCGGCGGCGAGCAGTGTCAGCGGCAAAGCGAGGACGGGAAGCAGGCGCTGAAATTTGTCGGCTTGCAAGAGGAAGCCCAAGGCGAGGGACACGTAACCGATGTGAAGCGCGAAGAAAAATTCCGCGAAGCCGCGGCGCACAAGGTTGAACGGCGGGACGGCGCAAACGAGAATGATGAAAAATGAAAGGCCGAGAAATGTGAGCGCGGAGGAATTCAAATGACCGAGGCTGTTTAAAAAATATGCGCACAGCGCGGCAAGTCCCAAAAAACCAAGCGCAGTGACAAGTAATCTGTCGCGCAGACGGAATCGTTCGGCGCGAGTCTCGTTGGGCAGAATCGGTTCGTTGATGGGACGAAAAACTTCGACGAGGAAGTTTAGTGATATTTGCGCGAGGCAGATGAAGGTCAATCCGAGCGAGAACGCGGCGAGGTTTATTTTTGCGTCGAGATGGTTCGCGACAGCAACGCCGAGGATGTAGGCGATGGCGATGAAGAGGAGGTGGACGGGGCGGGAGAGGGGAAGCACGGGAGGTAATTGGTAAATGATAATTGAGGGTGAGGATTAGAGAATTGGAGAATTAGAGATTGGAGACTGGAGATTGGGTGGTTGAGTAGCCGCGTTCGTTGCGGAATAGCGAGACCGAGAGCTGGAGAATTGAGACTGGAGAATTGAAGACTGGGGATTAGATGAAGTCTTCGAGGCGTTCAACGGCCTCGGGGAGATTCTTTCTGCCGAGGCCGATGCGGAAGTGGTTTTGGGTGTCGTCGTACATTGTGCCTGGGAGGAGCATGATGCCGGCTTGCTGGACGATGCGCTCGCAAAATTTTTCGATGTCGCCTTGTAATAATTTTGGGAAACCCATTGAGCCGGCTTGCGGGCGGACCCAGCTAAATAGATCGGCGTGACGGGTAAAAAAATCGTCAACAAGGACGACGTTGCTTTTGATGATGGCGAGATTGCGGTCAATTAATTTTTGGCGGTTGCGCATGGCCACTTCAGCGAGAAATTCACTCGGCGCAGAGTTGCAAATCGTTGTGTAGTCTTTTAGACCAGCCATGCTCTCGTAAATCTTTTTGTTTTTCGTGGCCACCCAGCCAATGCGCAGACCGGCCAAACCATAAGTCTTGGATGTGACGCCCAGCGAAACGGCATGCTCGCCATAGTCACATGCGGCGGGCAGGCGCGTGGACGGGTCGTATTCCGATTCGCGGTAGACTTCATCAGAAAATAAAATTAAATTTTTCTCTTGCGCAAATTGATTGAGCGCATCAAAATCGGCACGGGACATTAAATAGCCGGTGGGGTTATGCGGCGTGTTGACGACGATGACTTTGGTGTTTGGGCGGACGAGGGCGCGCAGTTCGTCCAAGTCCAGCGCCCAGTTGTTTTCTGCGCGGGCCATCCACGAGCTGACTTCGCAACCGATGCCTTTTGCAACTTCGCTTAACGATTGATACCCAGGCGAGTGAACGATGATGTGGTCGTCCGCTTGCAAGGTGGCGTGCATGAAAAGATAAATGGCTTCGCCCGCGCCAGTGTGTACCAAAATATCTTCCGCTTGAATGCTGGTGTACAGATTGCAAATCTCCTTTCGCAAAGCGGGACTGCCCTGCGATTCGGTATAACCCAGCCAAACATTTTGAAATTTCTGCGCGGCATCTGGCTCGAAGGCAAGCAAGTCCGCGATAGACATGGCTTCACAGTCTGACGAGGAGAGCAGAAATTCTGCGTTGAATTCATATTTGGCAAAGTAGCGTTCGAGCTTGAATGGAGGGAGCATTTGGGGGATTCCTTTTTTGAAACACAAAGGACACGAAGTACACAAAGGCTATCGCGCAATTAACCTTCGTGACCTTTCCCGAAGAACATCGGGACGATGTGTGTCCTTCGTGTTTAAAGATTTACAACCTTCTTCAAATCGCGGTAATGCGTTTGATTATGGATGTACAACATTTTGATCATCTCGCGCAGAGCGGTCTGTCCCAAAAATGGATGGCGGCCCGTGATTTCGAGTTCCGCTTCTTGCAGGCTCGCCACCCACGCAACTGCATTTTCGCGCATAGATTTATATTGCTCCAGCAATTCAACGGGCGTGAGTTCGCCTGACTTTTCCTGTTGACGCGCGTTGTAGCGGTCAATCGAAAAATCGTCCGCCACGCCAGCGCCGCCGAGGCGAATCTCCTCAAAGAGTCTGAGCAGTCCGCGCTCAGAGGTGACGAAGTGCGCCAGCACATTGCGCACCGTCCACACTGAGTCTTCGGTGTACACGTCCATTTGCCATTGCGCGTCGGAAAGTCCGCTGAAGAAAGTGACGAAGCGCTCCCCTTCGGTTTTGAGTTTGTTGGCGAGGTCGGTGGGTTCGGGCATTTTGACTCCAGTGTTCAGTGATCAGTTTTCAGTAATCAGTCAAACCAAAGAATATCCACCATCGATGACGATGGTCTGACCGGTGACATATTCATTGCGGACTAAAAACTCGAGCGCCGACGAAATCTCCTCGGGTCGGGCCGCGCGTTTGAGCGGGGTGCCCGCCACGAGTTTGTCCCAGCCCTCGGGCGAGACCACGTCCGATGACAGGACGAGTCCCGGCGCAATAGCGTTGACTCGAATCGACGGGGCAAAGGCGCGCGCTAAAACTTTGGTCAGCGATTCGAGTCCGGCCTTGCTGACGGTGTATGCCGAATAGCGACTCCATGCTTTTTGCGCGCCGATGTCCACGATGTTGACGATCAGTCCGCCGGAGGGCATGCGTTTAGCGGCTTCGCGGGCGAGCAAAAACGGAGCGCGCAGATTCAGGTCGAGCGACTCGTCCCAGTCCGCGAGGGAGATGTCTGCGGGGCGACCGATGTGCATAATGGCGGCGGAGTTGACTAATACAGAAAAGATGAAAGCGTCGCCCTGAGCTTGTCGAAGGGATGAAGGATGAAAGATGGAATCAACCTGGGCAAAAAGTGATTCGATTTCTGCGGGCTTGGTTAGGTCGGCTTTCAAGAGATGCACAACGCGGCCAAGTGACTCGATTTCGGATTTTGTTTGTTGGGCATCTGCTTCGGAAGCATGATAATGAAGGAGGATGTCGAATCCCATGCGCGCGAGTGACAAGGCGAATTCTTTGCCAAGTCTATGTGCGCCGCCGGTGACGAGAGCGAGGTTAGGCATGGGGAAAAGATGAAAGATGAAGGTTGAAGTGCGAAAGATGAAAGATGAAAGAAAACAGTTTGATAGTTTGATAGTTATGTGGTTTGCCCGTTACGTGTCTACCTGTGTACTTATCTACTTCTACGCCCTAAAGAAATTCGACACAAAGAACCAGACGTTCGCGGGGCGCTCGGCGAGTCGGCGCATGAAGTACGGGTACCAGCGTGTGCCAAAGGGGACGTAGACGCGCACAGAGTATCCATCTTTTACAAGCTTTGTCTGCACATCGCGACGGATTCCGTAAAGCATTTGAAACTCATACATGTCCTGGGCCAGGCCCAATTTATTTGCATAAGATATGGCAAATTGGATTCGTTTATCGTCATGCGTGGCAACCGCCAACAGCGCGGGTGTACGTCCGTCGGCGCTGAGGTGATAGTCGCTTGCGGCGGCCTGGTCGAGGACGAGCTTGGCCAGCAGGTCGTAATTCGCGTCGGTGTCCTCTTTTTTGGGAAAGGCCTTTTCGGGCGACTCGTTGTATGCGCCCTTAACGATGCGCAAACGGGTTTTCATTTCGAGCAAGCGCTTCAAGTCCGCTTCAGAGCGCAGGAGGTAAGCCTGCACCACGAGGCCGAAGTGCTCGCTGGTAAATCCGCGCGCGAGCATGGCGGACTGAATCGCGAAGGTTACATCGGTGTAGGGCGTGTCCTCCATGTCAATGCGCACGAAGATGCCATGCTCGCGCGCGCGTTGCAGGATGCGCAGAAGATTGTCGCGACAGAGGGCCTCATCGAGGCCGATGCCGATTTGGGTGAGTTTGATCGAGACGTTGGCACGCACGCCCGAACGCTGAATCTCGTCGAGGGTGGCGAGGATGTCTGCGGTGGCCTGTGCCGATTCCTCTGCAGTGGAGGTGTGCTCGCCCAGATGATCCAGCGTGGTGTTGATGCCGGCGCTGTTCAATTCACGAACAACACTGATGGCTTGCTCGAGATTTTGTCCGGCCACAAAACGGGAGGCCAGCCTCCACGCAAACGGCCAGCCCATCACCATTTTTTGCGCCCAGGGCGCTTTGGATAAATAGATGAAAAAAACTCGAAGCATATTGTGCAGACCCTCAGTGACGCCCACATTCGCGCAGGCGGGATAACTTACTTGTTTACGTTTCTACGTGTCTACTTGTTTACCTGTCTACTTGTCTACCTGTCTACGTGTTTACTTGTCTACGTTTCTGCTTGCACTCAAGCGCGTATTCTACCGCGACTTGCGCCAAAGTCTAAGCACTCGCTAACACGGACTGAGCCTAAACAGAGACCCTGGCTGGGAAAAGGCGCGGCACCCTGTAGCATATCCGACATACCTGCCTATGTTATACTTTTTTTCACCATGAGGTATTTGTGAACAATCGAAACGCATCCCTGCTAACGCGCGCCGTATCTGCGCTCATGCTAAGCACAGCCATCATTATGACCATCGTTGCGCTGACGGGTTACAGCAAACAGCGCAACAGCTACCCTCAGGGCATGACGATTGCCGGAGTCTCCGTCGGTGGCGTGGATCCGCAGACGGCCTCACAGCGCGTCTTGCAGGTTTATTCAACGCCCGTACAAATTCAATACGGCGGCGCAGTAATTCAGATAGACCCATTTGTCATCGGCTTTCAATTGGACATGGACACCATGTTGGCCGCCGCAGACTTAAGTCGAACGGGCGCCTCGTTCTGGGGCGGATACTGGCAATATTTGTGGAACCGCGAACCGGCTCCGGCCAACATTCCGCTCAGCGCAAGTTTCTCAGAAGATAGATTGCGCCAATATCTGACCGATGAAATTGCGCCGCGCTACGACCTCCCTGCCACGCCTGCCCAACCCATCGCCGGCGGCGGATTTACGCCGAGCATTCCCGGGCAATTGCTGGATGTTGAACGCGCCATCGTTCTCATCGAAGACGCGCTGGCTTCACCCACAAATCGAACGGTGGCATTGTCGTTTAATCGCGAAGATGCCGCTCGTCCCACTTTGGATATTTTGCAAGTCCTGCTTAAAGGCACCATTAAGCGCTACGAGTTTGACGGCGTGATCGGCGTCTATATGCTTGACCTGCAAACCAGGCAAGTGATTCACTTTGCCCAAAACAACGGGCAGGAACTTTCCGTCTCACCGGATGTGGCCTTCACCGCCTCCAGCACCGCCAAGATCCCGATCATGGTTTCGTATTTCGGTCAATACGGCACAACCGCGCTTGAGCCGAACACGTTGGAAGCCATGCTGAATATGATTCGCCGCTCCGAGAATCCGCCCGCCGACAGGTTCATGAGCGGCCTCGACGAAGCGCGCGGGCCGCTGATCGTCACCGAGAAGATGAGCGCACTCGGCCTGCTCAACACTTTCATGGCCGGTTACTTCTTCGACGGCGCGCCATTGTTGCAGGTATTCCCCACGCCCTCAAATTCACGCACGGATGTAGACACCAACCCAGACCGCTACAACCAGACCACGCCCTCCGATATGGGCGTGTTGCTCGAAGATTTATATCAATGCGCCGAAGATGGCGGCGGCGCGTTCGTGGCCGTCTTTCCTGCCACCATGAACCAGGAAATTTGTCAGCAAATGGTCGAAATTCTGGTGCAGGATAAACTCGGCGCGCTCTTTCAAGCCGGCCTGCCCGAGGGTACGCGCATCGCACACAAGCACGGTTGGGTGACGAACACCGCTGGCGTGATCGATAACGTCGGCGACGCGGCCATTGTCTACACACCCGGCGGAAATTACATCCTCGTCACTTACACCTATCATCCCGCGCAAATCGTTTGGGACAGCACGGCTAACCCACTGTTTGCTGAAATCTCGATGGCGGTGTACAACTATTTCAACGTGCCGAGTCAATAAGAGCTTTAGCCACAAAGTACGCAGAGAAAAACTCTGTGCGCTCTTTGGCTAAAAAAATAAGGCCGCTTGCAACTTCAGAAACCCGCTTTCTCTCCAATCGAGAAAGCGGGTTTCTGATTTATAATCCCAGCCATGAGCGCCGCCCTCGGTTTGTATCGTCTCCAACAAATAGACAGCCAGATAGATGTTGCGCGCGCACGAGTCGAGTCGATTCGCCAGCTCATCGAAAACGACGTTGAACTGCGCGCCGCAACCGAGCGCGTGGAAGCCGGGGAAAAAAATCGTCACGAAACGGAGCGCGCACAAAAACAGGCGGACGCCACGGCGCAGACTCAGCGCACCAAAATTGAGCAGGCCGAGTCCAGTTTGTATGGCGGCGCGGTGCGCAACCCCAAAGAATTGCAGGATTTACAACACGACGTGGCTTCGCTCAAAAAGCACCTCGCCACGCTGGAGGACAATCTGCTCAACACGATGCAAGCCGCTGAAAATTCCGCCTCGGGCCTGAGCGTGGAGCGGGTTGCGCTGTCAGAGATTGAGTGGCGCCTCGGCGAGCAAACCCGCCACCTGGTCGGCGAACGAGGCGAGTTGACTCACACGCTCGAAAAACTCAACGCAGAGCGAAACGCCACGTCGGCGCCCATCCCATCCATCCAAATTGAAATGTATACTGACTTGCGTAGCACGCGGCGCGGACTGGCCGTGGCTACTGTCAATGAAGGCGATTGCGGCGGATGTGGTTCCTCACTCACGCCGGGCCAGCAACAGGTCGCGCGCAACAATATTCAAATTCAACATTGCCCCTCGTGCGGGCGCATTCTTTTTTCAGGTTGAACTTATGTTTTTCTTCGCCTTTGATGCCTTTTCATACGCGCTCGGTTTTATTTCAGCATTAATCTTTGCCTGGCTATTGTCGCGCTTGCGCCCGGCCATTGATGAGTGGCGCAAGACCGCGGCCACGCGCCGCGTCGAAACACAGGAGCGCCGCGCCACGGGCGTGGAGGAAAATCATCGCCGCGCCACGTTGCGCCGCGCACAGGGCATGCATCTGGCCGCGTCGTTATTCGCGCTCGATGAAGTTTTGCTCGAACCGCGCTTGCTGGCTCCGCCGCCGCGCGTGGAGCCGGGCGGCGCATTGGTGACAGAAGATATCGTGGCGCAAACATTGCCCTACATGCCATCCTGGCCTGAACTGGCCACACTGTATCGCGCGCCTTCGCTTGGCCTGGGTCAGGCATTGTCGGGCGGCAGTCATTTAGTGATTACGGGCCGCGCGGGCGCGGGGAAAACTGTGGCCCTGGCGCATCTTGCATCACTGGCCGCCAACAAAGACCCGCGCCTCGGTGACTTGAGCGAGTTTGTGCCATTCATCGTGCATGCCGCAGATTTGAATCTGCCGATTACAAACCCAGCCAATTTGCTCAACCCGATTTTTGAAACCTGCGCCGAATATCTTTCGATGTTTGATGGCGGGCGCTTGCCCAGCTTCACTGAATTTGTTTTCAAAAACGGACGCGCACTTTTGCTGATGGATGGCTACGATGAACTGCCGGGTGAAGACCAGCAAAAACTTGTTGAATATTTCAAGGCGCTTTTAACCGCCTACCCAAAGATTCGTATCGTCACCAGCGCCCTGCCCGAACAAATTGGCGGACTGAACGGCCTGGGCTTCGCCGCGCTTTCCCTGCTCGGCTGGACTCACGAACAACAACAAATCTTCATGCGCAAGTGGGGCGCGCTATGGAGCAAAGTGCTCGGCGCAGAGGCCTGGGCACAAAACGGTCCCGAGGCCATTGACGCAATCATCCTCGAGGCCTGGCTGGGGAATGGCAATCAACATCTTTCGCCGCTCGAGTTCACCCTCAAAACCTGGGGCGGATTCGCCGGCGACGGACTCGGTCCGCACGTATTGGAATCCATCGCCTCACATATTCGCCGCCTCGCGCCAACTGGAACTCCGCTGGCCGCGCTTGAAACATTGGCCATGCAGATGATCGTCAATGCGCAACCCATTTTCGAACCGCGCCGCGCGCGCGATTGGGTGAAGAAATACGATGTAGTAGAAGAAGGCGAAGCGCAAACGCAAGATGAAACCGCCGCCGAGGGCGAAGCGGAAAAAACTGCTACCCCAGCAAAAAAGACCAAGGCCAGCAAAGTGCAGAGCGCCTCTTCAGGCTTGCTCGGCAAACTTGTCACCAGCGGCTTGCTCGAAGAACGTCCCAACCAAAAGATTCGCTTCGCGCATCCGGTGTTCAGTGGTTATCTGGCAGGTCGCGCGCTGACAGCTTTCAGCGCCGACGAGACTCTCACTAAACAGGAAAACTGGAACGGCAAACTGTTGGCCTTGCATTATCTCGCCGCGCAAGGCAACCCCTCGCGCTTCCTCGATCAATTGCTGTTAACAGAAGACCTCGTCCTTGAAAGACCTCTGCTCACCGCCGCGCGCTGGCTGAAAGACGCGCCGCGCGACGCCGCCTGGCGCGGAAAAATCATGGCTGGCCTCGCCCGTGTTCTGCAATCTGAACAAACTCCGCGCGGCTTGCGCGCGCAAGCCATGGCCGCCCTGGCATTATGCGGTGACCCGGGCGCGGCGGCGTTCTTCCGTCAGGCCATGCAATCGTTGTCGTTCGATTTGATTCCATTGGCGTCATTGGGCAGTGGTGCAATCGAAGATACAAAAGCCGTCGAATTACTTTCGTCCACATTGAGCGCGCCCAGTTTGATGCCGCGCCGCGCCGCATGTTTGGCGCTGATTGCCATCGGCGTCCCCTCTGCACAAGAAGCTGTGGCGCGCGCGCTGCTCAACGGCGACGACGATCTGCGTCGCGCCGCCGCCGAAGCGTTGGCCAATGACCCGAAAGATGGCTACGAAATGTTGCGCGATGGCGCCGGCCTGGCAGACATTATGGTGCGCCGCGCAGTCGTGTATGGTCTGGCGCGCGTCACTGCGCCGTGGGCCAAAGAATTATTACAAACGATTCAAGTGCAAGACAATCAATGGATCGTGCGCAATGCCGCCGGCGAAGTTCTGGATAGCAACGCGAACCCCGCCGACCCGAGGATTCCGCGCCGGTTGCCGGCACCCTCTCAAAGCGCGTGGTTGATCGAGTTCGCGGGCAAGCAAGGAGTCGGGATTCCGCCCGGGTCGCCGGCCACCGACATCTTGTTAACTGCGCTGAAGAGCGGCACCGAAGAGGAACGTCTCGCCGCGTTAACCTACTTGCGGCGCACACCCACTGAGGGCGTGGTGAAAACAATTTATCAAACCATGCAAACAGACGACATCGAATTGCGCGATGCCTGCTTCCAAATTTTATTTGACTTAAGCGCCGCTGGCATGAACCTGCCATCTCCGACAAAATTTGGAATGAACTAATGCTCATTACCAACGCCACACTGGTCACCTGGGAAAATCCAAATCGTGTTTTGCGCGACCACGCCATTTATATTGAAAACGATTTAATTCGCGCCATCGGAACCAGCGCCGAACTTTCCGCGCGTTATCCCGACGCCGAAAAAATTGACGCGCGCGGACAGATCGTCATGCCCGGCGGCATTTGCGCGCACACCCATTTTTATGGCGCATTCGCGCGCGGCCTGGCCATCCCCGGCGACGCGCCAGAAAATTTTAAAGAAATTCTCGAGCGCCTGTGGTGGCCGCTGGATAAATCTCTGGACGAAGAAGCCGTGCGTTATTCGGCGTTGGTCTGCCTCGTGGACGCAATCAAACACGGCACCACGACTTTGATTGACCATCACGCCTCCCCGAATTTTATCGCCGGCTCATTAGACGTCCTCGCTGACGCCGTCGAACAAGCCGCACTGCGAGCGGGTCTGTGCTACGAAGTAACGGATCGCGACGGCGAAGAAAAAGCCAAAGCCGGCATCGCTGAAAATGTGCGCTTCATCAAAAAAGAAAAAAGTAATTTACTGGCCGGCATCTTCGGCCTGCACGCGCCGCTGACTCTTTCGAACGCCACGCTCGAGGCGTGTCGCGCCGCCGCCCCCGAGGGGACAGGCTTCCATATCCACGTGGCCGAGTCAGAAGATGACGGATACGCCCTGCTTGAAAACAACCTTGGCGCGGCCTGGCCGATTGACTGGTTGAATCAACACGAAATTCTCGGTCCAAAAACAATCGTCGCGCACGCCGTCCACGTAGATGAATATGAAATGGATCAACTGGCCGCCACGCAAACTTGGGTGAGTCACCAGCCGCGCTCGAACATGAACAATGCTGTCGGCGTGGCGCAAGTGGAATTGATGCTCGAGAAAGGCATCAAAGTCTGCCTCGGCAACGACGGGTTTTCCAACTCAATGTGGGATGACTGGAAAGCCGCCTATCTGCTACACAAGATTCACAACAACGATCCGCGCCGCATGGGCGGGTACACAGTAAAAGAAATGGCCGTGGACAATAACTCCGCGCTCGCGCAAGTCTTCTTCCCCTCTGCCCCCATCGGGCAATTGAAAGAAGGCGCTGTGGCGGATATTATCTTCGTTGACTATCATCCTTTCACCGAAATGTCTGCGGGAAATTTTCCCTGGCACATTTTGTTCGGCTTTCAGCAAAGCATGGTCACAACGACAATTGTCGCCGGAAAGATTCTAATGAAAGACCGCCAATTGCTCACGTTGGACGAAAAAGAAATTGCCGCCAAAGCCAGCGAGTCATCCGCGAAGGTTTGGAAGCGGTATGGCGCGCAGTTCTAGTAGACAGGTACACAAGTAGACAAGTAAACACGTTCACGCGAGACCTGTATACGTGTTTACTTGTTTACATCTTTCATCTTTTCTTCCCCCCCGGAGCCTCCTATGACCGAATCATCCCTCTTATTGACCATCGCTGTTTTGGGCGGCACAGGCAAGGAAGGCAAAGGGCTGGCCTATCGTTGGGCGAGGGCTGGCTACCAGATTAACATTGGCTCGCGCGATGCGGCGAAAGCACAGGATGCAGTGAAAGAGGTGCTCGCCCTTCTCGAAGGCGAAGCCGCTGTAGAAGGCATGACCAATCTTGAAGCGGCGCAAAACGCCAACATCGTGGTGCTCACCGTCCCATATGCGGCGCATCGCGACACACTTGAGTCGGTGAAGGAATTTCTCAAGGGCAAGATTCTCATCGACGTGACTGCGCCGCTCGTCCCGCCAAAAGTGTCCACGGTGCAGATGCCCGCCGCCGGGTCCGCCGCGCAGGAGGCGAAACAGATCGTCGGCGAGGGCGTCGAAGTCTGCGCCGCATTCCAGAACATCTCCCACGAACTCCTGCTCACCGAAGAAGAGATTCACTGCGACGTGCTCGTCACCGGCACGAGCAAGGAAGCGCGCGCCGAAACCTTGCGCCTCGTCGAAGCCGCTGGCATGACCGGTTGGGACGCTGGCCCCATCGAAAACTCCGTCATCGCCGAAGGGCTGACCAGCGTATTGATTGGCATCAACAAAAAATATGGAAGCACCCACGCGGGCATTCGCATCACCGGCGTGGAAAGAAAGTGAACAGTAAACAGTGTTCAGTGTTCACTGTTCAGTGACTGATAACTGATGACTGGCTACTGATGACTGAAAACTGATGAACCTCACCCCCCTGCAAAACATTCCCCTTATCCGCCACGGCGACAACCTGGCGGATATTCTTGTGCGCGGACTGCGCGACACAAACATCACCCTCGAAGACGGCGACATCCTCGTGCTCGCGCAGAAAATTGTCAGCAAGTCCGAAGGGCGCACAGTTGACCTCACTACGATTACGCCCAGCGAGCGCGCGATTGAATTGGCAAAGCAATCTGACAAAGACCCACGCGTCGTAGAATTAATTCTGCGCGAGAGCAATGAGATTCTGCGCGTGCGCATCGGCACCATCGTCGTCGAACATCGCCTCGGCTTCGTCTGCGCCAACGCGGGAATCGATCACTCGAACGTTTCCGCGCCAAACTCCCCTCTCCCAGCGCGAGAGGGGCCGGGGGTGAGAGAGATAGCCTCATCCAAAGATTACGTCCTGCTCCTTCCGCTCGACCCAGACCAATCCTCCCGCCTGATGCGTGAAAAAATCGAAGTGCTCACCCAAAAAAAAATCGGCGTCATGATTATTGATTCGCATGGTCGCGCCTGGCGCATCGGCACAGTTGGCATGTGCATCGGCCTGAGCGGCGTCCCCGCGATTGTTGACGAGCGCGGCTGGCAGGATTTATTCGGATACACTTTGCGCATCACCATCGTCGGCGTGGCCGACGAACTCGCCGCCGCCGCGTCACTCGTCATGGGCCAGGCCGCCGAAGGGACTCCCGTTGTACACGTGCGCGGATTTCCATATCCATTGCGCGAAGGCTCATTGCAAGAATTGATTCGTCCGCGCAACGAAGACATGTTTCGCTAAAACATTTCCAATACACGGCGACGCATATAAAAATCAAGAGGTAAAAATGAGTTTCATACCCGAAACGCACGCAGATCTTTTCAAACCCGAAACAAAGGCTTTTCTTTTTCTTGCCACCGTCATGGACGATGGCACTCCTCAAGTGACGCCCGTGTGGTTCAACACCGACGGAGAACATATTCTGATTAACACCAACGAAGGTCGCACGAAAGATCGCAACATGAAAGCGCGGCCCGCGGTCGCCATGGTGATTCAAGATCCCGCCGACCCGTATCGCTACATCCTCATCCGCGGCAACGTCGAGTCATACACCACTGAAGGCGCAGATAAACATATCAGTCTGCTCTCCGAAATCTACGACGGCGAACCGTGGAAATATCGCCCGGGCCAAAAGCGCATCATCTTCAAAATTAAACCGACGCGCGTTGACCCTCACTAAGGATGGACTTGCACACCTTCCTGCAGACTCGCCGCTCTGTGCGCCGCTTCAAACCCGACCCCATAGCGGATTCAGCGCTAGAGCGGATTCTCACCTCCGCGACTCACGCGCCCTCCGCGCACAATCGCCAGCCCTGGCGCTTCATCGTAGTAACGACTTCAGTCGTTAAACAACGCCTCGCTGACAAAATGTCCGCCGCTTTCGAATCTGCATTAATCGCAGATGGCCTCGCCACCGAAGAAATCGAAAAACAAATCACGCGCTCGCGTACGCGAATTCTCGCCGCGCCCGTCATCATCGTCCTTTGCCTCGACCCGTCCGAATTAAATCAACATCCCGACCAGAAACGCAAAAAAGCTGAATACATCATGGCCGTGCAATCCGTGGCCGCCGCCACGAATCAGCTTTTGCTGGCCGCCCACGCCGAGGGACTCGGCGGCGTGTGGGTGTGCAGTCCGCTATTTGCGCCCGAGGCCGTGAGAGATGCGCTGGAGTTAAATGAAAGTTGGGAGCCGCAGGGGATGTGTTTTGTGGGGTACGCGGAAAATACTCCACAGCCAAGAGAGCGAAAAGAATTGAAAGATATTGTTGTAATGGTGGTCGAGTAGGCGGCGCAAGCACCAAAACACCTCCTCAATTTCATCGCCGCCGTATCGAGACCAGGAATTCGCCCGCAAAATAAAGGGCTTGCATTATGTCAGCTTGGTCTCGATACGCCCCGAGAAAACCACTCGGGCCTACTCGACCACCACATGAAATGGAATAGATGAAATGAAAATCGTCGCCCTCGCCGGCGGAGTTGGTGGCGCAAAGCTCGCGCACGGACTCGCCCAAATTCTCAAGCCCGAAGAACTCACGGTCATCGTCAACACGGGCGATGACTTTGAGCATCTCGGGCTTTACATTTCGCCTGACCTCGACACGGTTTGTTACACCCTCGCGGGACTCGCCAACCCAGAAACCGGCTGGGGCCGCGTGGATGAGACTTGGAATGCCATCGCGCAAATCGAGCGACTCGGCGGCCCGAGCTGGTTCCGCCTCGGGGACCGCGACTTGGCCACGCACCTCGAGCGGACTCGGCTACTAAAAGAAGGTTACACGCTGACGGAAATCACGCGCGCGTTTTGCAAAGCTTGGGGTGTGCGTCACGCCGTCGTGCCGATGAGCGACTCGCCAGTGCGCACCATTGTCGAAACGGACGAGGGCGATCTGGCGTTTCAAGAATATTTTGTGCATCGTCACTGCGAGCCGCGCGTGAAAGGCTTTCGGTTTGAGGGGCTGGGGTCCGCCCGACCCGCAACGGGGGCGCGCGAAGCGATTTTGTCGGCGGAGGCAATCGTCATTTGTCCGTCGAATCCGTGGGTGAGTGTTGATCCGATATTGGCCGTCATCCCCATTGATGAAATTCAGGGGAGGCGAGTCGTTGCTGTTTCACCAATTATTGGCGGACGGGCGGTGAAGGGGCCGGCGGCGAAGATGTTTGCCGAGCTGGGCATTGCGCCGTCGGCGTTGACGGTGGCCGAGCATTACGAAAATGTAGTTAACGGAATCGTAGTTGATTCGGTGGATTCAGAACTTGCAAAACAGATTAGAATTCCAACGCTCGTAACAAATACAATCATGAAGAACATACAAGACAAAACGGAACTGGCAGAAAAAATCTTGAAATTCATCGGAACCCTTTCATGACACTTTGGGCAATCGTCCCTGTAAAACCATTACGGCGCGGAAAATCTCGTCTCGCCGCAACGCTCACTGAAGACGAGCGCGCGCTTTTAAACGAATCCCTTTTGCAACATACATTGATGACGCTCTCCAACTTGAAAGATGTGGAGCAGGTGCTGGTGGTCAGCCGCGATCCGCGCGCGTTGACGATTGCGCGCGAATTGGGCGCGCGCACTGTGCAGGAGGATGGTCAGGCACAATTAAACACCGCGTTGACGCGCGCAACGGTGGTGGCAAAAATGTACACGACGAGCAGTGTGCTGGTGTTGCCCGCCGACTTGCCTTTGTTGGAACCCGAAGATGTGTCTGCGCTGATAGCGCGCGCGGGCCAACCGCCCGTGGTGGTGATTGCCCCCGACCGGCATGGCAAAGGCACCAACGCGCTGTTGATGTCGCCGGCTGGACTCATCGAATATGATTTCGGCGAAGACTCGTTTAAGCGACATTGCAAGCGCGCCCGCGCCGCCGGGGCGAGATTGGAAATTGTGGATCTGCCCTCGTTGGGCCTCGACCTGGACGTGCCCGAAGATCTGGAACTGGTGCGTGAAAGACTGGGAAACTTAAACCTGAAAGTGGAGTTTTAATACAAAACCCTTTTGCCACAGAGAGCACCGAGATCATCGAGAAGAAACTCTGATTTCTCTGTGGACTCTGTGGCTAAGAACCCCAAGGAGAATTACCATGACCGAACGAGTTGGACTTTACCTGCAAGACTCGCACGACCTGCGCGATGGACTCGATTACGCGCGTTACGCTGAAGAAAAAGGATTCGAAGCCGTGTGGCAGGCAGAGAGTCGACTCGTGCGCGACGCCATTGTGCCGATGGCCGCTTATGCGGCAGTGACGAAGAAAATTAAAGTGGGTTCAGGCGTAATCAATAACTGGACGCGCAACATCGGATTGCTGGCCGCGACATTTTTGACTCTCGACGACCTCGCGCCGAATCGCATCATCTGCGGCATCGGCGCATGGTGGGACCCGCTGGCGAAAAACGTGGGCATTGAGCGCAAGAAACCGATGTTAGCCATGCGCGAGACCGTGGAAGTGTTGCGCCGACTCTTGAACATGGAGCGCGTCACCTTTCACGGCGAATTCCATCACGTGGACAATATCGAGTTGGACGTGGTGCATGGTCGCCGCGAGCCACGCAACGTGCCGATCATGATCGGCGCGACAGGCGACCTGATGATGGAGATGACCGGCGAGATCGCCGATGGCGCGGTGCTTAATTATTGTGTCCCGCCGGAATACAACGACAAGGCGCTGGAACAACTCGATAAAGGTCTGCGCAAATCCGGGCGCAAAATGGACGACTTTGATCGTCCACAGTTAATCGTCTGCTCGGTGGACGAGAGTCACGACAAAGCCATTGAATACAGCAAAGAACTTCTCTGTCAGTATCTCGCTCAACAACCGCATATTGCGAAAGCCTCAGGAGTTTCGCAGGACGTGATTAACCAAATCCAGTCTATTTTGGGATGGCCGGCCACGAAGGAACAAATCCGCACAGCCATGCACCTCGTCCCCGACGAGTTGGTCAACAGAATCACAGCCTCGGGCACGCCCGCCGAAGCGCGCGCCAAAGTGGACGAGTACAAACGGCGCGGGTGTACTTGTCCCATTTTGTATCCCGTCGGCGGGAATTTCAAACTGCTCATAGATACCTTCGCGCAGAATTAAATTCAAAATCCGGCCACGGATTTCACAGACGCTACGCGCACGGATTTTTATTTCATCCGTGAAAATCCGCGCGTAGCGATCCGTGGCTAAGTTTTTAATTACGCGGGGCAACTCAGCTTCTTTAGATATAATCCCAATCATGCAAAAAATAATTCAACCCAACTCGGCTCACTGCTTCGCCTGTGGAATCAATAACCCCATCGGACTCAAACTTCGCTTCTACCAAACCGCACCCGACGAAGTGACCGCCGAGATTACCCCGCCCGCCGAGTACGAAGGCTTTCCCGGGATTTTGCACGGCGGAATCACTGCGTCCATTTTAGATGAGGCCGTCTGTCGCGCGCACATGGGCACCGACCCTGAAGACACGCAATTTTTATACACCGCCGAATTGAACGTGAAGTACCGCCAAAAAATTCCAGTGGGACAACCGCTAAAAGTGGTCGGCAAACAAGTGAAGCGCATGCGCTGGATCGCGTATTCGACGGCGCAAATTTATTCCGCCGATGGAACCCTGCTCGCCGAAGCCAGCGCCACGCTGGTTGACTTGCCGAATAAATATGGCGAGAAAGAACGCGAAGAACTGGGCTGGAAGATTTATCCGGAGTAGACAGGTAAACACGTAAACAGGCACACAGGCCTTCAAAACGTTTCTCCGTGTCTACATGTCTACATGTCTACATATCTACGTGTTTACTTCCCCCAAACTCCCTGTTACCTTTTCGCGCCTCCTGCAACATATATACGTGCGCACAAATTTTCTGCAGGAGGCACATGATTAGCATCGCAACACAAACCCACCCCAACATGGAAGACGGCCTGCTCGCCCAACATGCCCGCACCAGCGCCGACGCATTTGCCGCGCTCTATCAGCGCCACGTCACGCGCGTCTATCGCTACCACATGGCGCACACCGGCAACGTCCACGATGCGGAGGATTTAACTTCGCAGACCTTCATGGCCGCCCTCGAGGGAATTAAATCCTTTCGCGGCGCGGGACCCTTCGCGGCCTGGCTGATGGGAATCGCCTCACGCAAGCGCGCGCTATTTTTTCGCGGACGCCGCCCGGAACTCCCGCTGGATGAGGCGCTTCAAGTCCGCGCCCAAGGCGGGTCGGTAGAACAAGTCGCCGAGCGCCACCTCAGCGTCGAGACCATCGTCCGCTCCCTGCGCCTACTCAGCCCCGATCGCGCCGACGCGTTGGCGCTGTACTACTTCAGCGAGTTGACCATTGCCGAGGCCGCGCAAGCGCTCGGAAAATCTGAAGCCTCGCTGAAGATGCTCGTCTCGCGCGCCCTGCAAGATTTGCGCGAGCGCACGACCCTGGCACTGGAGATGCAGAAATGAATCCCGAACTCAACCCGCAAGACGCCGAACTTGCGAAACTGCTCGAACGCAGTGCGCAAGCCATTCAACCATCATCCGCCTTCGTGGCGGAGTTAGAGGACAAATTGAACAACTCACATCAACCGCAACGCGGCGGCTCCTCCGCGTGGAAAAATATATTTCCCACTTTGGGCTGGGCCGTCTCACTGGCCGTGCTGGCCCTGGGATTAAACTGGACCATCAAAACTTTCGTACCGCTCGCAACGCCGCAACCCGCCTCGGGCGCGATCCCGACCGAAGCCCTTCCGCAGGGAATCCCGTACGATTTCAACGGCACGCCGTTATACCTCAATGCGCCACTGCCCGCCGCGCAAGCAGACATGCCCATCTACAGCATCCGCGCCGAACAACTCGCCACAGAAGAATCTGTGCGCGCGCTGACCGCGCAATTCCACATGCAGGGACAGTTGTACAAAACCCCCGGGTTTACGCAAGACGATTTCCTCCTGGTGGACGGCAATCGCCGTCTGCAAGTGCGCTCGGACCAATACTTTACTTACTATCCCGATTATCCGCGCTGGCAAAAGCCGCTTACTTTCGTCGAATCCAAAGCGCCGGATGCGGAAGCGCAGATCGCGGCCTTCTTCAGCGAGAATGGATTTAATTTTCCGTATAGCGTGGAATACAGCGAAGCATTTGGCTCCTATTTTGCCAACGCCCTTAACCCTGACAGCGCAATAATCGTCAACGAGTCTATACCCAGTTATGGCGCACGTTTTCATTTCGATGAGCTGGGCATTGTGGCCGTGGAATTCAGCCTGCTATCTTTTGAATCGGTTGGCACCTATGGCATCCTCAGCGCCGAGCAAGCTTTGCAAATTGCGTTGAGCGCCTCTTCGCAACGCATGCAAATGAGTTCAACCTCTGTCAGCATAGCGCCGCAGGTTTGGCATCGCGAGTATCCCTTCGACGAAGCCATTACATACTGGGGTTATGTGACCTCCCTGCCATCTGCTGAAGGAGCGGAACAACTCGTTACTATCGACGGGTACACGGCAACCGGCAATATTAGTGATGTGCCCGCCAATACACAATTTGTGTTTGTGCAGGTCACCGGTCAGTTCCATACCGAAAACGGCGTTAGAACTTTCGCGGTGGATAGCTGGTCTGTATACGACGGCTACGATGACAGCCTGGGCGGGCGCATCGAACTGACCGCCGCCGGTCCGCAAATCTCTACCGAGGATCGCGGCGACATCCCTCTCGCGCCTCTG
This sequence comes from Anaerolineaceae bacterium, assembly GCA_009885445.1. Classification (GTDB taxonomy): domain Bacteria; phylum Chloroflexota; class Anaerolineae; order Anaerolineales; family Villigracilaceae; genus Denitrolinea. Next base: position 26,639 of record VFKQ01000183.1, read on the forward strand.
CCCACAGGTTTTCCCATCCCGATGGAAAATGCTTACATCACCGGCGTCAACGTTGACGGAATATTCGAATGGAAAACCATCCAGGATTTCGGAGGCAAGTTCGGATTCGGTGGCGGCGGTGGAAGCGGCGGGTCGCCCTTCTTCCTGGTCAACCTGAGCGGCACGCCCGTGGCTTTGCCCACGCCGCAAATCTTCCCCACGCCAATTCCGTTGGATCAAATGCCCACAGGCCAAATCTTTGAGGACGTCAGCGGCACGCTCAGTGTCAACATTCGCTTTTCCGAAGACGGCACGGAACGAACGGAATATGTTTTTATACTGGACTCCAACCTCGGCGACATTTCATATGTAGCCCTCGAAGGCGCGGGGTTGGAAGAACTCCTTGCGCAGCATAACCGTCCGCTTAAAGTTTGGGGCACAGTGACTCATTACGACCAATACGGCAATGCAGTTCTGCTCGTCGAACGATATGAAGTTCCCTACCCAAATTTACAGGCACAAATCCTGCACGGCAAAATCACCGCCGCCGAAGGGGATGGCGAAGTAGTGCAGCTCTTCATCACTAACGACGGCATCACTTACGCAATGCTCGGCTCAACAGGCGTTGCAGGTGAAGGTGGAGTCAAAGGCGATGGGTCCGCCGAGATGCAAGTCGAAGTACTCATCATCCCCGGCGAAACCTATGCCGGCTACCCGGCCATACGCGTCTTTGTATCCGCCCTAGCCTTCGACGGTCAAGGCAACCCGTTTGAAATGGGCATGTCTTCGAGCGAGCCAAATGTCTTTCCCGAAATCCCAGCCGCGCCTGAAAACTTTTACTACGTCATCGAAAAAGTGGAGCTGGTCTACTACATCGCCGACCAGCGCTACATCTCGGCGGACGCAGAGGGTCTGCAACCCTACATCCAGCCTGTCTGGCGCTTCACTGGCCACACCAGCGATGGCTCAGTCTTCATCATCCTAGTTCAGGCTTTGCAAGAAAACTTCTTGCAACCCGACCCGGCGTTTTACATCCAGCCTGGGTAGGACACGCGTAAACGCGTAAACGCGTAAACAGAAAAATTCTGCCGCTGTCGAAAAGATAGCGGCAGAATTTTTTAACTGTATAATCCACATTGAATTCACGGAGACAAAAATGATTCAGACCTATCACCGCCCACAGACTCTCGACGAAGCCCTGACTCTGCTCGCCCAGCCGAACACCGTCCCCCTGGGCGGCGGCACGCTTCTTTCTCAGCGGACGGCGGATTCAGTCTCCGTTGTAGACCTTCGGCAACTCGGCCTCGACTCCCTGCGGGCAAACGGGAACGAACTCGAAATCGGCGCGACGGTCACACTGCAACAACTTCTCGAATCAGAACACTGTCCCGCCGCGCTGAAGACGGCCCTTAAACTCGAAGCGCCGATTAATTTGCGCAACAGCGCCAGCATCGCAGGGACAATTGTCAGCGCGGATGGCCGATCCACCGTCGGCGCGGTATTGCTCGCGCTAGATGCGAAGGTGACAGTTATCAGTGTTCAGTCGCCAGTGATCAGTGATCAGTCAACAGTAGTCAGCGTCGGCGAATATATTTCTCTCCGCCCGCGCGGACTGATCACATCCATCACGATTCCGCTCAACTTAAAATTCGCTTTCGAATTCGTCTCGCGCACACCGGCAGATAAACCCATCCTCAGCGCGTCGCTCGCGCAATGGGCCTCAGGCCGCGCGCGCCTCGTGCTCGGCGGCTGGGGCAAGTCGCCGACCCTGGCCCTGGACGGCACGCAAGCCGACGATTTACAGTCCGCCGCGCGCAACGCCTGCCACGAAGCC